>JBBPZK010000001.1:0-16820 GCA_038199155.1 Rubrobacterales bacterium
CCGCCCTGGTGATAGGGAGCATCTTCTTCCTCCCACTGCCGGGCTGGTATCTCCTGGTCGAGTTCATCACCTCGGCGACGGTCTTCACCTTCGTCATGGGGGCGCTCCAACTCCAAGTCTTGCGCCGTACCGCCCCGGATCTGGAACGTCCGTTCTGGCTCAGGGGAGCGAGCATACTCTCGCCTCTAGGCTTCCTGTCGGGAAGCATGATCTTCTACTGGTCCGGGTTCGGCAGCCTGGAAGGCGTCATACCAGCCGTGCTGACCGGGCTCGCCGTCTACACATTCTTCCAGGCGCCCGCCCGAAACCGCATGAGTCGCGGGATGGGCCTCGCGATAGGCATTCCGTTCCTGGTGATTTGGCTGGTCACCCAGTATTTCGGGCCTGTGGGACAGGACAGCCTGCCTTTCCTCGTCTACTTCTTCCTCAGCCTAGCGGAAGTTCTGGTGTTTATCGGGGTGATCTATGTAGTCTCAACCGACGAAGGCAAGCGCGAGGTAAACGCGGCGTGGTGGGTAATATTCATGACGTTTGCCCTGTTCCTGCTCGCCTACTACGGCTCCTACAACTCCAACGTCTTCGGGAACAACCCCCCGATAGCGTTCCCGTGGGACAACTTGATCGCTGCGGTGATCGGTATTATCGCCTACTACTGGGGCGTCGCCAGCGGCTTCGAGACCCAGGACATAAAGGACATAAAAGCAACCGGCAGCGGCCTCGTCCCGGAAGCAGATGAAGAGGAAGAACTCAACCTGGCGACCTGAGCCGAAACAAAATATCCTCAAAGCGAGGAGCTTCACGCGGCCCGGCTGGTTTCTACCGCCGGGCCGCACTCGTGACTATCGCGGAAAGAGACCTTTCCTGTATCGAGAAGTGTTCCGGACCGAACCCGGCAACGGCAAGTCGAATTTCGAGGCCGGATTCATAAACGATATCCAGCAGAAGGTGTCTCTGTCTCCCGAGATTCCGAAGCCGCACACTACCGCGCACTACTGAAGCTACCCTTTATTGCAGGCGTCGAAAAATCGAGAACGCCGGACGTTTAAGGTTCTTATGGTGAAGACGGCTGCTGTTGACCAGCGCCTCCACCGGATGGGGCCGGCGCCGCAGGCGGCTGAGAAGGCTGCTGCGCAGGTGGTTGTTGCGCGGGCGGCTGCCCCCCTCCAGGAGCAGGCTGCGCGGGTTGAGACGGCTGTGCGGGTTGTCCCGGCGCAGGCTGGGCAGGCGGTTGCCCCGGAGCCGGTTGCTGCCCCGGAGCCGGTTGCTGCCCCGGAGTTGGCTGTTGTACTGGTGGCGTCTGTCCCGGCGTGGGCTGGGCGGGTTGAGAGGGCTGCTGTCCCGGTGTGGGCTGGGCGGGTTGAGACTGTTGTTGTCCCGGCACGGGCTGCGGTGCGCTCTGGTTGTTGGAACCGGGGATCAAGTTCTCGAATAAGCCTTTCGGCTGATCCTGGGTAGAAGTCGCCGCGGGGACTGAAGCGGGGCTTGCTTTCGGCCGGGCGAGAGATACGGAAGGTTCCGCCCCGGCGCCCGTGTTCGAGCCGCCGACGTGAACACCAGCCACGGCTCCCGCGGGGCAAGTTCCCCAGAACCCGCAGGAGAGGCTGTTGCCTATGGCGGCCTCGGCGAAGGTCACTATAGCCATCCCGATCACGAACGCTCCTATCGCGGCTACGGCTCCCCGAACCAGGATGGAACGCCGTCTGTACTGAGGAAGGTAGGAGAACCAGCTCAAGGCGTTTCGGAACCGGACGAAGAAGTTGTGCCGTAGCTCCGGCCCGCCGAAAGAGCCTCCCGTCTTGCGAAGGTTGACCCGCGAACGCAACTTGCTCGGGACCTCTCTGGCCTTGCCTGCGGCGCTCTCGAAGTACGCCCTCAAGATGGCCGACCCTCCGGTGATGATCATGGTGGTGAGCGCCGCCCCCAAAAGAGTACCCGCAACCCCAAACCTCGAGGTCACAACGGCCGCCAGAGTAGACGCCAGCCCGGCCGACATCACCGCGCTGCCGCTCACCGTGGTCTGTTGCTTACCGTCACTCATGGTCCTAGATTACCAGCCCCACCAACCCTTTTCAAAAGCTTTTCGTGACGATATCAAAGAACAATGCTACGCCACGATCTCAGCATAAAACAGGCCACACTCGTCAATATCTGAACCTAAACCTAACACACTCAACCACCTCCGAAAGATAGAACGGAAACTGACCAATAGCTCCCCAAAAAATGGTACAGCGCACGAACATTCCACAACCCAAAAACCTGCCCCCCGTACCAACGGTTTTCAGAATAAGCTCTTGACCTGGCGCATGATCTACCCTACTATTACGTTATACGTAATTACGCTGTACGTAATATCAAAATAAGGAAGGAGGTATTTTGGTGGGTGAAGGTGTTTTGGATCTGGGGAGGTTCTCGGATCCTGCGCTGTTCGTGTTGATGAGTCTCGCGGGTGGTGAGAAGCACGGCTACGCCATGATGGAGGACATAGAGGAGGTCTGTGGAACAAAGCTCGGGCCGGGGACACTGTATGGGGCGCTGGCCCGGCTGGAGCGGCGGGCCTTGATCGAGCCGGTCTCTTCAGAGGATCGCCGCAAGCCGTACCGATTGACGGCGGCAGGAGAGGTGGCCCTGGAGAAACGGCTCGGAGAGTTGCGAAACTTCGCCTCGGTCGGTTTCGCGAGGCTGGCGACTACATGAGAAGGATAGCGCGGCGGCTAGTCCGTCTCTATCCGGAGGCATGGCGAGAACGCTACGAAGAAGAGTTCATCGCCGCACTCGAAGAAAGCCCGGCAACCATCGCGGTCCTGCTGGATGTAGTGTTAGGCGCCCTCGATGCGCAGGTGAGACCACAAGTTTCAGACAGGAGGTTTCGGATGGTCGTCAGGTTGCGCGGAAGCGTACTCGCGGTACTGTGGAGTTTGGTAGGAATGGTCGTAGCCGGGGTTGGCTTTCAGAAGATGTCCGAATACGGGGACTTTGTCCGGGCGGCCCGCGAAAGCGCATGGGTGGGCGTCTCTTTCGATGCGGTGGTAGTGGGAGCTATTCTGGCACTGGCGGCGCTTCTGGCTGGAGGTCTGCCGGTCGCACTCGGGGCCATCAGGGGAGCCTTTGTGGAGAGGCGTAGAGACGTGCCGTTGCTGTTCTGCGCGCCTCTCGTGTGTATAGGACTGTTCGTCGGTTACGCCTTTCTCGTGACGAAGGTAGTGTATCCGGCGGTTCATCCGACCGGGGTACAGAGCCCTGTCAATGTCGCGATCTTCCTGTCTATAGTCGGGGCGTTCGCGCTCGCGGTGGTCGTGAGCGCGGGTGCGGTCTCGACGGCCGTGTCACGTGTGGAGTTGGGAGAAGCTCCGTTCAGGTTCGCGCTGTATCCTGCAGCTCTCGCCACCCTCGCGATGGGCGTAGTGCTGGTCGGCACGCTCGTTTGGGGGCTGGCGCTCCGGGCGTTGACACCAGGGTTATTCACGGGCGACGGCGGCTTGCTATCTACCAGCACGACAGTGAACTGGCTGGCAATACTCGCGGTGATGGCTATATCTACTCTGGTGGCCGCCCGCGCGGTCGTCCGGGGCTTCTCTGCCCGCGCGGGTTCCTGAACTCAGCTTGTGGGAACTGGAGGGGTGATCTAGCCGGGTCCAGGCTTCGTTCCTTCGTAGATGGCGGCCATGTCCTCTTCGCCGTATCCGGCTTCTATGGCTTCGTCGAAGTGGGCGGCTACCGCCTCGGCTATGGCGAGACGCAGATCAATAGCTCCTGCGGCGTCGAGGACGAGGCCCGCGTCTTTGCGCGCCAGCGTCGCGGAGAAGCTCGTCGGGAAGTCTTCCTCGATCATCATGTTCCCCTTCATCTGCGCGTAAGGCAGGTCGAGAGGACCGCCCTCGATGGTTTCGAGGAACCGCTGTGGGTCTACTCCCGTGGCGCGGGCGAGGGATATGGTCTCCGCCAACACGCCGAGCAGGCCGACGATCCAGCTATTTATAACGAGTTTGAGTCGGCTCCCGCCGCCAGCCTCCCCCAGCCAGACGGTCTTTGAGCCGATGGACTCGAATACGGGCTCGCATTTCTCGCGCAGCTCATCCGGGCCGGAAGCCAGCACGATCAACTGCCCCTGCTCGGCCGGCTGCTTCGTCCCCAAGACCGGCGCGTCCACGTAGGCGACACCGTTCTGTTTTGCGAGGTTCGCGAGGCGCTCGTTTCCTTTGCTGCCGACGGTGCTCATCTGGAGCCACACGCCACCGTCGGCGAGCGCGGAGAGAGCGCCACCCTCCTCGACGACACTCTCGATCACACCTGCGTCGGAGAGCATGGTCAACAAGAAGTCAGCCCCGTCGGCAGCTTCGGCGGCGGAGTCAGCGACCGCCGCCCCGTCCCCGGCAAGCGGCTCGGCCTTCTCACGCGAGCGGTTCCACGCCCGCACCTCCATGCCCGCCGCGAGCAAGTTCCGGGCCATCGCCGCCCCCATTATCCCGGTCCCGAGAACCGCTACCGAAGTCTTATTGTCAGCCATCTTTCTTCCTTTCTATAAGGCTTTGCGCTCTCTCTGATTCTACCCGCGAGGTCTCTGTGGACAAACGGCTCTAGTCGCGCCGGACGACGCCTTCGCGCCAGGCGTAGACGGCGGCCTGGGTTCGATCGGCCAAGTGGAGTTTGCCGAGGATGTTCGAGACGTGGCTCTTGACGGTCTTCTCGCTGACATAGAGGCGGCCGGCGATCCCAGCGTTACTCAACCCTTCAGCGATGAGCTTCAAGACTTCGAGTTCCCTGTCGGAGAGCTCCTGGAAGACGTTCGGCTCCTCTCGCCGGGCTCCGTGAAGCTCGCGGACGACACGGGCGGCCACGCGCGGATGGAGCACCGCCTCTCCAGAAGCCGCTTTGCGGACGGCTCCGGCCAGCTCTTCCGGTCCCACTTCTTTCAGGATATAGGAGAGAGCGCCGGCCCGGATGGCTGGGAAGATGTGCTCGTCGTCGTGGTATGAGGTCAGGATCACGACGCTCGTGCGCGGCGAGTTGGCGGTCAGGCGACGGGTCGTCTCAACACCGTCCATGCCAGGCATTATGAGGTCCACGAGCGCCACGTCCGGGGCGTGGTCGGCGGCAAGCTTCACCGCCTCTTCTCCATTCCCGGCCTCCGCCACCACGCTGAGACCGGGCTGCGTTTCGAGAAAAGCACGCACCCCCTGCCGCACAAGCGCGTGATCGTCGACCAGCAGGACTGTTATCGGTTCGCTCATTCTCTCCCGTCTTTCGTATCGATTGCTCCCTTTAGCAGACAAACGCAAACAACCCGCGTCCCTTTACCCGGCTCGCTCTCGACCTCGACGCTCCCTCCGATACCGTCCGCCCTCTCTCGCATGCTCTTCATTCCGAAGCCCGCGCTCGATGTCCTGGCGGGGTCGAAGCCGCGACCGTCGTCGGTGACGCGGAGCGTAATGGTGTCCGCGTCGTAGAAGAGGTCCAGTTCGGCCTTCTTCGCGCCGCTGTGTTTGGCGACGTTGGCGAGCGCCTCTTGGGCGATTCGGAAGACGGTCTGCTCTACTTCCAGAGGGGCTTCGCGTTCGCCCCGGACGTTGACCTCGGTTGGGATCTCACTGCCCTGGGACCATCGAGCGGCGTATTCACGAAGCGCCGGGGCGAGGCCCTGACCTTCGAGCGCAGCCGGACGCATCTCGTGGATCAGGACGTTAAGCTCCTTCTGGGCCTGGCGGACCAACTCATCAGCCTGGACGAGGTGGGATCCGGCGGCTTCCGTATCCCGGTCTATGAGGGCGCGGGCTGCGGCGACCTGGAGAGAAGTAGCGAAGACCTGTTGCTTGACGGAGTCGTGCAGGTCGCGGGCGAAGCGGTTTCGGGCTTCGAGGGTGGCGAGTTCCTGACGCGTTTGTATCATGTGCTCCAACTGCCCGGCCATACTATTCAGCTCCCGCGATAGCTGTCCAAGCTCGTCTTTGGAACGGTCCTCCACCGAGACCGAGAAATCGCCCCGGCTCCAGGACCTCGCCGCGAGCGCCAGCCGTCCGAGACGCCGGGCGAGACCCCAGGCCGTCAGGAAACCGAAGATGGTGCCGAGAAGGGCGGCCGGGACCATCAAGGCGAGGGCGCTCACGCCGGTCAGGATAAGGAGCGGCCCGGTTGGGTTTGGCAACTGGATGGCGCCGACTAGCAATCCGACCACCTGGCCGCCGTCGTTCCGGATCGGGACCGCGGCAAGCATCCACCTGCCGGGCGCGTTCGTCGAGAGCGGACCGGGGTCTCCTTTGTTGTCCAGGGCTCTCCTCACGAGAGGCGCGAGCCCTGGAAACCGTCCGGCCTGGAAGCGTTTCCCGGTTTGGAATTTATCTGATTGTGGTTCGGTGACGAGGAGTTTTTGGTCTTTCCCGAGCACGAAGATGCTCCCGGCGGCGGGGTCGCTACCCGCAGGCCCGTTGTCTACCCCTATGCTCTTCTGGAGGGCTGCTCGTAGACCTTTTGTATCTGGCTCTTTGCCCGCGAGGTGTGGTTCCAGTTGGGGGGCGATGTTGCTCGCCGCCCATTGGGAGATCAGGTACGGGGGAGCGGGCGAGTACGCGAAGGCGACCAGGGCGCTCGCCAGGATCAACTCCAGGGCGAGCAGCGCCACGACGGTCACCAGCGTGTAACTGAGTGTCAGCTTCCACCGCAGCCGCCGCAATGAAAAAATACCGCTCTTCACAGGTCGCACTCCCGATTCACCTACGGGCCAAGTCTAATCCCAAGCGCCCGGACACGCATCCAAGCCCCGTCTTCACGTCAACCCAACGCAAGACTCGCGCGACGCGCGCCGGTAATTCCATGCTGCGACACAGAACAGCATTCCTCCCAACAGAAACCACGGGTCCCAGAGGACAAGATACCAGAAAGCAGTGGTTGAATGCATGGACGGCGGAGTAGTCATCACACCGGCTGCCATGAGTCCGCGCACGAGCAGGTTCGACCCGCCGTGGAGGACCATCAGACTACCCGCGCCCCAGGCGGCGGCAAGCAGCATCCAGCCCGGAGCCGGCCGTCCCCATCCCCGAACGAACGCCAGGGCGAGCAACCCTAAAAGAACTTTCGCCATAACGACACCCCACAGTAGCGGCGCGAACCACGAATCCTTGGACAACGACATGATTTCGGGGCTGACGGCATCGAGACCCTGTGTGCCACCGGCGGCCCAGTATGCGCTCGTCGCGGCGAACATGAACGCCCACGCGCAAGCGGCATATCCGGCCCACAGCGTCGGCCGCGAACGAACGTCCTTCATCCGAAAGCTCTCCTCTCCGTCTAGTGGTCCGCAGCAACGACGAAAGCCCGGACTCTAAATTAGGTCCGGGCTATCGGTCGTGTGTCTCTCGCTTTTAGCGGGCCTGGATCAGGTCGGCCACGAACGGGTAGCGGTAGTCGTCGTCTTTGCTGACTCGGTAAGCGGCGTAGGCTGCGTGGGCGAAGGGGAACAGTGTCACGAACGCCATCGCCGGGATTAGCAGGAAGCCGATCAGGACGAACGTGAGCAGCCCCGTCAGCGCCCAGCCGGCGCCCAATATAACCAGCCAGGCCACCTGATAGTAGACCGACTGAAGCGCCTGAAACGCGACCCGCTCCGAGCGATCCTTATAGACAAACCAGATGACAAGCGCCGCCACCGGCCCGAGGAACCCGGTAAACAGGTTCAGGAAGATGCTCAAATGCGAGACCGTGGACCATGCCCGCTCCTCCCGGTCGCTCATCAACGCAGCGCCGCCTCTGGGCTCCGGGGCCACGCCGTAGTTCTGTGGGTTCTCCATGACTTCTCCTCTCGTTGGTTTGCTGCCTGACCTGAATACTAGGTTTAGCCAACCACCGCGCCATCGGTCCCGAGGTGGAATTTGGGTAGGTCCCGAGGACTAATGCGCCGCTGCAAAGCTCCTGCAAGACCGAGCCTACCTGTGAGAGGATCCTTATAAAGTCATTCGTATCGAGAGGAGCGCGACATGGAGAAAGAGATAAAGAAACTCAAGCAGAGGCTCGGCGAGGTCTACGATTTGCGTAATGCGGCGGAGGTTTTGTGGTGGGATCAGACGACGTACATGCCCCCGGGAGGAGCCGCCGCCCGAGGCCGGCAACTCTCCACCCTGGAGCGTCTCGCCCACGAGAAGTTCACCGACCCGGCGGTGGGAGAGCTTCTCGAAGACCTGAGATCCTGCGAGAAGGAGCTACCCTACGACTCTGACGAGTCATCCCTCATCCGGGTGACCCGCTGCGAGTACGAGCGCGAGGTCATGAAGCCGTCCGATCTCGTGGCGGAGTTCTCAGCCCACGCATCCGAGTCGCACAATGCCTGGAGCCGGGCGCGGCCGGGAAACGACTTCGCTGCGATGCGCCCGTACCTGGAGAAGACTCTCGACCTGAGCCGTAGGCTCGCGGGCTTCTTTTCAGGTTACGACCACATAGCCGACCCACTCATAGCGGAGTCGGACTACGACATGACCGCCTCTTCGGTAAGAGCGGTGTTCTCTGAGTTGCGCGGGCATCTTGTGCCTCTGGTCCAGCAGATAACCGAGCAGCCACCCGTGGACGACTCTTGCCTCCGTCAGCCGTTCGGGGTCGCGGAGCAACTCGCCTTCTCTGAAGAAGTCATAAGACGCTTCGGCTACGACTTCCGGCGCGGGCGTCAAGACCTTACGGCACATCCGTTCATGACGAAATTCTCCTGGGGCGACGTGCGCATCACCACCTACGCTAAGAAGAACGACTTGCGCAACCCGCTGTTCTCGACGCTGCACGAGGCAGGCCACGGCCTCTACGAACAGGGCATCGCCCGCGAACTGGAGGACACACCTCTGGGCGAGGGAAGATCCGCTGGCTTGCACGAAAGCCAATCAAGGCTCTGGGAGAACGTAGTCGGGAGGAGCCGCCCGATGTGGCGCTTTTTCTATCCCCGGCTACAGGAGATATTCCCGAACCGGCTCGGCAGCGTACCGCTGGAGGAGTTCTACCGGGCCATAAATAAGGTCGAGCGATCTTTGATCCGCACGGACGCCGACGAGGCGACCTACGACCTGCACGTCATCATGCGCTTCGACTTCGAGCTTGACCTGCTCGAAGGCAAATTAGAAGTGCGCGACCTCCCCGAAGCCTGGCGTGAGCGCATAAAATCCGACATCGGCGTGGAACCGCCGGATGATCGGGACGGCGTGCTTCAAGACGCCCATTGGTACGACGGCGCGGTCGGCGGCATGTTCCAGGGCTACACGTTGGGCAACATCATGGGCGCCCAATTCTACGGTGCAGCCCTCGCACAACATCCCAACATACCGGAAGAGTTCGAGGCCGGAGAGTTCGGCACGCTCCTCGCCTGGCTGCGGGAAAACATCTATCGTCCCGGCGGCAAGTACACCACCAACGAAGTGCTCGAAAAGGCTACGGGATCCACCTTGAGCGTCGAGCCCTACGCCGACTACCTCCGCTCCAAGTTCGGCGACATCTACGACCTGTAGGATAGAAGCGTTTTACTCCACCCTGGTCCGCAGCCCGTCGATCAGCAACCGGCTCAGAGCGTCCGTGATCCTCGCTGCCTCCATCCCCATCTCCTGGCGCTGGAAGAGGTACAAGCCTATGTTGAGCGGCGCGAGCACCGCGTCAGCCACACACTCGATGTCGAGGGGACGAGCCTCACCCTGCGCCACCGCGCGTCGCAGCAACGCGCTCACGGTCTCGCGCAGCAGCCGGTAGAACGGGTTGCGATACATCTCCACCCGCCGCCCACCACCCGCCGAGTCACGGATCGCTCCTAGCAGCGGAGCGTTCTGCTCGCTGAACTCCGCGAGCTCCCCGAGAAACCATCCGAGCTGATCCAGGGCCGACTCATCCTCACGCCCGACCCGCTCCCCTACCCTCTCCGAGAACCGCCTGACACTCTCCCCGAGCAACGCCGAACAGACTTCCCCCTTATGACCGAACCGCCTGTAGAGCGTCCCCTGCCCCACCCCCGCCGCACGGCCGATCTCGTGCATGCTCACCTCGTCTACACCCCGCGAAGAGAACAACTCCCCCGCCGCATCCAAGATTCGTCGCCGACTCTCCGCCGCGTCACGACGCTCCTCACGACCTTCGCCAAATGCTCCCTCTCCCAATATAGGCATCTCCCGACTCAAAATTCCCGAAACCACCTCCGTTTTCACTAACAAACCTTGCCAAACGGACAACTGTCCGCTACTATTCACTTCAAACGGACAATTGTCCGTTTGAATCTGAGTTTAGCAAGCGTGGCTGAGAACTACAAGCCGGTTTGTGGAGTCTGAGAGAGAGGTATTGGATGAGGATCTTGGTGTTTGGGGCGACCGGAAGGATGGGTCGGCGGCTGGTAGTGCAAGCTCTGGAGGCAGGACACGAGGTAACGGCTTTCGTGCGGGACCCGGAGAAGTTGGGCATCTACAACGAGAGGCTTCGAGTCGTTCGGGGCGACGTGATGGATGCGGAATCGGTGGATGAGGCGGTGGCTGGACAGGACGCTGTGTTGAGCGCCCTAGGGTATACCAAGACGTCGGCCAAAGACGTTCAGGCGCGGGGTACGCGGAATATAGTCGAGGCGATGAAGCGGCATGGGGTCGGGAGGATCGTCAGCCTGACGGGAGCCGGGGTCCGCGACCCGAAAGACGAGCCGAAGCTCTTCGAGAAGGCTATCGTGTTCCTGCTCAAGAGGTTGCAGCGCGACGTCCTCGAAGACGCGGAGCGTCACGCAGAGGTCTTGCGGCACAGCGGTCTGGACTGGACCATCGTGCGCGGCCTGATCCTAAACGACGGGGAGAAGACCGGCGAGTACCGCGTCGGGTACGTGGGCAAGAACAGCGGCACGAAGATATCCCGCGCCGACGTCGCGGACTTCATGATCAGGCAGTTAGACGACGATTCTCATCTCGGCCAGGCGCCGATGGTGAGCTACTAGCAGATCCGGGAGGACAACATGAAAGCAATAGTCGTTCACGAGCCGGGAGAGCCGGAAGTTCTGCGCTTCGAAGAGGTGGAGACGCCGGAGCCGAGAGAAGGACAGATCCTGATCGAAGTATACGTTGCCGGGGTCAACTACGCCGACATCGGGATGAGACGGGGCATGATGGGCGGGCCGCACGCGATGGAACTGCCATACACGCCCGGCTTCGAGGTCGCCGGAACCGTGGCGGCGGTCGGCGCCGGTGTCGGTGGCTTCGGAGAAGGCGACCGGGTGGCGGCCGTCCTACCCGCAGGCGGCTACACCGAGTACGCCGTCGCGGACGAAGGTTCGCTAGTGAAGCTCCCCGAGGGGGTGGACTTCGCATCCTCGAGTGCGCTGCTCGTCCAAGGAATCACCGCCTACGGCATCCTGCACGACTCGGCGCGCATACAAGAGGGCGAGAGCGTTCTGGTCCAGGCGGCGGCCGGAGGCGTAGGCAGCCTGGCGGTCCAGCTCGCGCGGCTCGCGGGCGCCGGCATCGTCATCGGGGCGGCAGGCAGCGACGAGAAGCGGGAGCTTGTGCGGGATCTGGGCGCGGACATAGCCGTGGACTACACCAATGAAGGCTGGGCGGACCGGGTGCTGGAAGCTACGGAAGGCCGGGGCGTAGACGTGGTGCTCGAATCAGTTGGTGGGAGTATCGGGGCCGGAGCCTACGAGTGTCTGGCTCTTCTGGGGAGGCTGGTGACCTTCGGGGCGGCAAGCGGAGAGGGGCTGGAGCCGCCGGATATGTGGCAGCTCAACCTCAAGGGCCAGTCCGTGAGCGGCTTCGGGGGGCCGTGGCTGCGTCCGGGACGGGCCGCTGCGGCGCGGGGGGAGATCTCCAACTACCTCCGGGACAACAGCCTGCGGGTCGTCGAGGGAGCTTCCTTCCCGCTCGCCGAGGCCGCAGCCGCGCACGGGGCCATTGAGGGGCGCAAGACCGTCGGCAAAGTTTCGCTCATCGCGCGAGACGGAAGCGAGTAGCAGGAGAACCGCTGAATATTTCAAGATGTCCCGTCCTGGCCGCCAGCCATCGGGGCGGTTGGCGAGCAGGCTCAACTCCCCACGTTTGAGGGAGAAAGAGCGCCTCCACAAGCCTCGTCGGGCGCAGGTTCCTGCTCCTGGATCTTGTTGAAGCGTACCGGGGCGAAGTGCTGTTCCAGGTAAGAGTTGGCGGCCTCCTCCGGATAGGTCTTCTCACCCATGGTCTTCGACCCGCCGCATTGATTGTGCCAGAGGTATACCAGCACGAGTTTCCCGTCACGGTGGGCCTCTTTACGCGCCTTCCGCAACAAAGGACACCACGGGATGTTCGGCGCGGAGCCTACGGGCTGTTCAGTGCTCTGCTCGCTCGCTGCTGTCGTCTCCCCTCTAGCGAGTCTGGCTACGGTCCAGGTACGAGTAGGCGAGCCCAGTGGCCGTGGCATAGACGGTGTGATGCAGGAGGTCTGTGGCGGTCGCCTTCCCACCGTACTTGAAGACGGGGGCCGAAACATTCAGCGCCGGAAGGACAACCTGCTCCGAGCCCCAGACCAGCGCGAGGTGTACAACGGTGGCCGTAGGACCGGAGACCCCGGCCGAATCCAAGAGGCCCCGCACGCTACCCCAGCCCGTCCCGTAGCCCCAGTGAACCAGGTTGGAGAACCGTGCCTCCGCCTCTTCATCTGTCGGCTCGACCTCGAGAACTGCCTCGGCAGCCTGGGCCGGGGTCTCACTCGCGCTGCGGCCGCTTAGTTTCATCTCCAGGGTGCTGGAGGCGGTCATCGCGACCGTTCCGGCCAGGCCCGCGAACAAGCCCTTGCCGAAGTCGGCGGCCACGTCTCCCAAAGTTGTACTCATAAGTTTCTCCTCTTCGTTGCGGTTGTATAGATGCTTACCGGAAGAGTTTATCCGGTGTTATGGGTAGGTCACGGTGGCATGGTAGACAGTGTTGGCAGGGCGATCGTGAGACGACTGTTCGCCAGCCCTCCGTCCAGGAGTATGGAGCAAGCTCCATGTTAACCGCGATCGCAGCATTTCTTCGGGGTAGTGATCCCAATCGCTCGTGAAGTGCATCCAAAAGTGTCGTACGAGTGTCGACGGTGAGGAACATTGCCTCACCGTCGACCTGGGGTGTGATCCCCGCTTCGACCGTCGTTCTATCCCCCTGTGTCTACTGGCCCGTCAGCTTGTCTATCAGCCCCTTGTCTTCCTCTCCACTTTGTATGTTCACCGCGTCGAGTTGCTGGAGGATGCCGAGTTCGTCCGAGCTTCCCCAACGCTCGACAAGCTTACCGTCTTCGAAGCGGGCGATCTGGCACCCGCGTACCGAGAAGCTTTTGCCGGTTGGCTCAACACCCTGAAACTCACCCTGGTGAGTGCCGGTAACCGTGTAGGCAATCGACACGTTGTCTTCATCGGCGACCATGTGATCCACCGCGATCCCGAGGTCTGGGAAGGCGTTACGCATCATACCGAAGAACGTTTTGAAGCCCTCCGGGCCGCGTCCCTGGTCGGGCGCCGGGTCGTGGTCCAACGCATCAGGGGCGACGACCTCGTCGAAGAGGTCGAAGTTTCCGGTGTTGGCGGCCTGGCCGAACTTCTCCTGGGCGGCGATGTTCGTTTCTTTGGACATAAGGTTATTCTCCTTCTCGTTTGATGTATGGAGAGCGGATATCGCGGTTACCTTGAATGGTTCTTGGTAAGCTACTGCTTCCGCAAAACTCCTTGAGCAAGCCGGACGAACTCGCGTCCGACTATTTTCTTTGGCTATAGATAGGCCCTGTTGCAAGCCTTCTAAGAAACGCCTACATTCTCTATACCCTGTATGGACCTCTACGTAACAGTTTGCGACCCTGCTTTAAGCAAAATGGCCCGGAGTATGCAAGCTATTGGATCGTTATCGTTGCCCGAATCACCGTACGTTGCAAGTACCTCTGCTTCCCGCCCATCTGCTCAATAGGCTGCTCAAGCCCTCATTTTGCTCCAGATTTCGTGGGCGAATGCCGAACCTTGCTCTCCTTCTTCTACGGTTTGAGGACGCACTTGATGGCGCCATCTTGCTTTTTCTGGAACATCTCATAGCCGAGAGGCGCGTCTTGTAGAGGCATGGTGTGGGTGGCGAGGTCTTCGGCGCCGAGCGGGTCATCGTCACCGAGGAGTGGAAGTATATCGTCGGTCCAGCGCCTTACGTTCGCTTGGCCCATACGGATCTGAAGCTGCATGTCAAAGAGATCTCCGAGCGGGAACATCTGTATCGGCCCGGCGTACACGCCGCTGATGGAGAGCGTACCGCCGCGCCGGATGGCCGAAGCGCACTCGCGCAAAGCGGTCGCCCGGTCGAGCTGAATCTTCGTGGCCTGGAGGATGGAACCAACCACCGAACCTCCGGCCTCCATGCCGACAGCGTCTATACCGGCGTCTACCCCGCGCCCGTCCGTCAGGTCGAGGATCACGTCCCTCACGTTGCCAACGGCGGAGAAGTCTATGGTCTCGACGCCGTACTTGGCCGCCAGCGAGAGACGTTCGGGGACGTTGTCTACCCCGATCACACGTCCCGCTCCCCGGTTCAAAGCGATCCGGGCGCACATCTGTCCGATTGGACCGAGACCCCACACACCAACCGTTCCACCTTCCGGCACATCAGCATAGACGACGGCCTGCCAGGCGGTCGGTAGCACGTCCGAGAGGTAGAGAAAGCGCTCATCCGGGGCGTCCGAGGCTTCTTCTGGCACTTTGATCGGCCCGAAGTGGGCCTGCGGCACCCTCAAATATTCGGCCTGTCCGCCTGGAACCGCACCGTAAACGTGCGTGTACCCCAACAGGCTCGCCCCCCTGCCGCGTCCCAGCAAGTTCACGCCCTGTGCGAGTTTGCCCCGGTCCCGCGTCGTCTCACACTGTGAGTAGAGTTGCTCTTCGCAGAAGTAGCAGTGGCCGCACGAAACGTTGAACGGCACCACGACCCGGTCGCCGGGCGAGATGTGCTTCACGTCCCGGCCGGCTTCCTCCACTATCCCCATCGGCTCGTGTCCGATGATGTCGCCCTCGCGCATCAGGGGACCGAGCTTGTCGTAGAGATGCAGGTCCGAGCCGCAAATGGCCGTGGACGTCACCTTTATTATCGCGTCGGTAGGTTCCCGAATTGTCGGGTCTGGTACGTTGTCAACCCGGACGTCTTCCTTACCGTGCCAAACAACCGCTTTCACGGCTCCCTCCTTCCGACGCCGGTCATTATTTCCCTTATCCTAAACGGCCCGCTCGTCTCCGCAGAAAGCACGGGTGTATCGAGACCTGTATTGTGCGCGAGCCCGTCCAGCACACTGAGCAAGGCGTCTCCGGCGCTGTACTCAGGCGTCCAGCCAAGCTCTTCGCGGGCTCGTCTGATGTCCATGATCGGGACTTCGAGCGAGAGGTCGAGCCAATCCGGCGACACCGGCTGCAACCTGAACCGCCAAGCCAGCTCCACCCCCGCCCGGACGGCCCTCGCCGAAAACGGGAACGGACGCGCATTGAGTATTCGTCCGATCTCCCGCGCATCCAACACCGGCTCCGCCGCCAGGTTGAAAGCTCCCCGCACATCCCGCGTAACCGCCAGCCGAAAAGCCTCCCCAACATCGTAAGAGTGAACCACCTGCGAGCGAAGGTTCTCGATTTCCGGCACGAAGTTTATGAGGCTCGGCCGCGCCAGCACACCCGGCAAGAAAGGCCCGGCGAACAGCCGCCGGATGCCCTGCGAAGCCTCCTTCTTGAAGACGAGCCCAGGACGCATCCTGACCACCCGCACCTCCGGCGTCTCACTCTCGAAGCGGTCCAGCCGCCGCTCGACCTCCGCCTTTTGCCTGGAGTAGTAGGAGGTCGCGATGCCGCCGGTCGGCCAACTCTCGTCCACCGCCCGGTCCTTCGGCCCCGGTGAGTACGTACCGACGGAAGAGGCGTACAAGAGCGCCGGGACCTTGGCGTCTTTTACCGCGCGCATCACGCGCGTGCTGCCTTCCACGTTGACCATCCACAGCTTGTTCAGGTCGCGCGACGGCTGTATAAGCCAGGCGCAGAGCACGACGGCGTCAGCCCCTTCGAAATGCGGTACGAGGTCGTCGGAGGCTATGTCCGCCGAGGCCCACTCTGCCTTCGGTAACGTGAGGTTCGGTATCCGGCGTGAAAGCCCGAGTATGGATTCGACTTGATCTTCTCGCGCGAGAGACCGGAGAACGCTCGTTCCAACGTTGCCGGTCGCGCCAACTACTATTACTCTCATGGCGATACAATACCCATGCCGCCGGACCCCAAACCATAAGACCTTACGGCGATTTTAGATGGAAGAAAAGACGCCGGAAGTTTGAGAAGATTCGGCTTTGCCGATAGCCGGAAAGAAGGTTTCGGCCCGGCGGGTACGGGTAACAGGATACGCAGATCAAACCAAAAGGAGGCGCGTATATGAACGAGGCGACAAAGCAACGGCTAATAACCTTCGGGGCGGCCGGGATCTCTTACGTCATCAGCCAGTTGCTGGTCAACAGGTTTATAGATATACCGGATGAGCGTGGGATCAAGGACGACGCCCTGGAGGCGCTTCTAAAGGCCGGTACGACCGCGACCGCGACCATCCTCGCCTCGCTCCTCGTCCGGAAACTTCTGAACGACTAGCTGGCGGCCGCGACTTCGGGGAGCAGGTCGCGTAGGAAGCTGCCGGTGTGGGAGGCTTCGGCGCGGGCTATCTCCTCCGGGGGGCCGGTCGCGACTATCTCGCCACCGCCGTCGCCGCCTTCGGGGCCGAGGTCTATAACGTGGTCGGAAGAGCGGATCACATCGAGGTTGTGCTCGATAACGATGACCGTGTTCCCCGTGTCCACGAGCCGGTGCAGTATCTCCAACAACCGCTCCACATCCGCGAAGTGTA
>JBBPZK010000002.1:0-13440 GCA_038199155.1 Rubrobacterales bacterium
AGGACGGCATCGACTGGACGAACTTCGCGGGGCTTACGGCGGTCGCGCTGGTGCTGGTGGGATCCGCGATCTTCATCTTTCGGCGGCGAGATATCTACACGTAGTCTCACGGTAGAAAGAGTGGTTCCGGGGGGAAAGATAACTGACATATGCTGCGGACGGCGGACGATCACTAGACGGGCTTTGGTCTCTGTAAGGGTTTCGGTGCGGAGATAGTTCTGGGCCACTCAGGAGAGATGTCTTCTGGTAAGCGCCGGATCATCGGGTTTTACGAGCACCTCCAGCCCGACGTTACACGCCTCCGCAAAGAGAACTGCACACACGATCTTATGCAGTTCTTCGACCCTGGCTTCGCCTCTGACGCCACCCTCACCTACGTGAATGAGCGCGTAAGCGAAGCCGGTCCTCTAGTGGACTTCCAATAGGAGTTCGGATGGATCTACCTGGGCAGCATCACAGCAAGCTCTGCTCTGAACTCCAAGAGGAGCGGACTCCTCCAGTTTGGAGGGTCTCACGATGTCCAGGGGATGCTTGACGCGGCGTGTGTTTGCTCGGCGGGATCTGTGGTAACTGACCGGAGGGCGCGAAGCGTGTCGTGGACGAGATCGGAGAGCGGTTGCTCGCCGTCTTGGTCGAGCCAACGGCTCACTGCCACGTTGAAGACGGTCACCGCGATCTGGGCGGCAAGAGTTGAGGTGAGCTCGTCGACACCGCGATTCCGGAACCCCAGTCTGATCGCTTCCGACAGAACGGACAGCTTCCGCAACTCGCGCTCGCGAAGGCCTTCGTCTGCCTGAATGACGGCGCGGCGTGTCCTCAGGTACTCGCGCTGACCCTCGAACCTGGTCACCGCGATGATCTCGAGCCCCTGGGCGATCAGTGCCATCGGGCTGAGCGAAGCCGGGGTGTCAGCCATGAGTCCTGAGACAAGCGCAGGGAATTCTTCTTCGACCGTGAAGAGGACCTCCCGCTTGTCGGCGAAGTGACGGAAGAACGTGCGAGTCGTGAGGCCGGCGCGAGCAGTGATCTGCGGGACGGTCGTCTCCGTGAAGCCCTGTTCGACAAACAACTCGAGGGCCGCGCGCTCCAACCGACCTCGCGCGTTTGGCTGCCATCGACTCACATCTTCATTCTACTTGACGACACGTCATGTCGTCAAGTAGAATAGCGATGACACGCAATGTCGTCGTGGCGGAGATGCGAAGACCGAGGATGAATGGAGTAGCGCGATGAAGAACGAAGTCTGGGTACTGGGCGCAACCGGTCGGACAGGACGTGTGATCGCGAGGCGCCTGCACGAGGTGGGCGTCTCGCTCGTGCTCGTCGGGCGGGACCGCGAACGGCTCGAAAGCGTCGCCGCTGATCTCGACGGCGCACCACGGCTACTGGTGGGCTCGCTGGGGTCGACCCTTTCCAAGCTCGCCCAAGATGCGCCTGGCGTGGTGGTCAACACCGTCGGGCCGTTCACGATCACTGCACTCGAGGTCGCAGAGGCATGCCCTCCTGGAATCCACTACGTCGACATAGCAAACGAGCTCCCGGCCGTCGAGGGGGTACTGGAACTCGACCGGCAGGCCGCTGCCGCGGACCAGGTGCTCATCACCGGGGCAGGCTTCGGTGTCCTGGCGACCGAGAGCGTGGTGCTGCGCCTGTGTGACGGTCAACCGCGTCCGGCACTGGTGCGCGTCGACCCACTGGCATCCATCGCCCTCGAAGAGGGCGTCATCGGCTCAGCCCTTGCGGCCACCATCGTGGAAATTCTGTCTTTCGGCGGACGGGAGGTGCGTCACGGACGCCTGGTGCGCTCCAGATCCGCTGCGCATCCTACCCGGCTGACCACTCCCGACGGGGACGTTCTCACCACGGGCAGCGGCCCGAGCGGTGAACTGATCGCAGCCTGGCGAGCGAGCAACGCCGACTCCGTCATCGCGGCCTCGCCCGCAGCCCCATCGAACGCCATCGTGAGATCCGTCTTGCCGGCCGTGGAAGCGATCTTTCGCATCCCCGGCATCAGTCGCTTCGCCACCAGCATGATAGCGCGGATACCGCTGCGAGCCCAGAATATGCCTCGAACTTCTTCGTGGGGGCACGCTCGGGTGGAGTGGTCGGACGGAACAGTTCGCGAAGGCTGGCTCCGCGTCGGCGACGGCACAGACTTCACCGCTGCGGTCGCGGCGGAAGTCACACAACGACTGCTCAAGGGCGAAGGTCGGCCGGGATCGCACACCCCCGGCTCCCTCTTCGGGCCGGAGCTGGCCGAGACCGTCGGCGGCGAGTTCTTTGTTGACCAAGTCCGTGAGTCACTGGATCGTGGCTAGATTTCCACAACTAAGAGAGGATCCCATGGAGACCACAACTGTCGTTGAGGCGGCCCGCCGCGCACTGGGGCCGGTCGGCGTTCTCCTACCAGTCTCGCACACTAGCGCACTATTCACTGATCTCCAGCGCGAGGCGGTTCGCCAGCTGGAGAGCGCCGGTTACGGTACCGCATGGACCAACGAAGTCGTCGGCGGCAAGGACGCCTTCGTTCAGCTGGCTATGCTACTCGCAGCCACCGAGCGGATGGTGTTCGGCACGAGCATCGCCAACATATGGGCCAGGCCACCGCAAACCGCGCACGGCGCGGCAGCGCTGCTGTCCCAGGGCTTTCCCGACCGGTTCGTGCTCGGATTGGGTGTCGGCTACCCTTATCAGGCGGCCAGCGTCGGCCGGGAATTCGGCAGCCCCGTGGCCGCGATGCGCGACTACCTCGACCAGATGGCTTCCCCAACACTGCCACCGGCACCCGATGTAGCCTATCCGAAGATCATCGGGGCGACCGGCCCGAACATGCTCGCGCTGTCCGGTGAGATCGCCGACGGGGCATTGCCCATCATGGTTCCGCCCGAGTTCACCGCCCAGGCCAGGCAGCTACTCGGCCCGGACAAGCTCCTCGTGGTCGGCCTGGCGGTCGTCACGGATGCCGACCCAGACCAGGAAAAGGCGACCGCGCGGGAGACGGCTGCTGGATTGTTCGGTCGTCCGGGCACGTACACAGCCGCTATGGCGCGGCTGGGCTACTCCGAGCAGGAGATCACCGAAGTGAGCGACCGGCTGGTGGATGCTATCGTCGGGCACGGTGACGCGGTGAAGATCGCAGCCAAGGTGCGTGAGCACCTCACAGCCGGCGCGGACCATGTAATGGTCATGTCGAGCAGCGCCGATTTTACTGACGGCGTCGACCAACTAAAACAGCTCGCCCCAACACTGGTCAAGCTCACCAAATAGAGAGAAAGGATGATTTCGAATGCCAACGAATACAGCTGCGTGGCTCGGAGCGAAGCAGACCCGACTCGAGATCAAGCCCGCGCCCTACACGCACCCAGGCAAGAACGAGATCGTCGTCAAGAACCACGCGGTCGCCATCAACCCCCTCGATTGGATAAAACAGGTCGTCGGCAACTTCATATTTTCCTGGATCAAATACCCGTTCGTCCTCGGCGCGGATCTCGCGGGCGAGGTCGTCGAGGTCGGGATAGGTGTCACTCGTTTCAAAGTGGGCGACCGTGTTCTCGGTCATGCCGTTGGAACGGACAAAGATCGTAACACTTCCGCGGAGGGTGCCTTCCAGTCATACACCGTCATCCTCGCCCACATGGCGGCACCAATCCCCAGCGCCATGCCGTACGAAAACGCCGCCGTCCTACCCCTGGCCCTGTCCACCGCAGCCTGTGGCCTGTTTCAGAAAGATCATCTGGCGCTTCGATACCCCTCCGCGAACCCGAAACCCACGGGTGAGACCCTTCTCATCTGGGGAGGCTCGACGAGCGTCGGCAGCAATGCCATCCAGCTCGCCGTCGCCGCCGGCTACGAGGTCATCACGACCTCATCCCCACGGAACTTCGACTACGTCAAAAAACTCGGCGCGAGCCAGGTCTTCGACTACAACAGCAAGACTATCGTCGAAGACGTCATCGAGGCTTTCAAAGGCAAGACGATCGCTGGAGCACTCGCCATCGGAACGGGGTCAGCCGAGCTCTGTTCCGATATCGTCTACGCCTGCAACGGCAACAAATTCGTCTCCACGGCCAGCCAGTCCGTCTCTTTCGAAACCCTTCCCCTGCGCCGCGTTATGAGCTTGCAGCTTCCCCTGCTCGTCCTTCAGCTTCTGTCGGCCAGCGTGTCGATGGAGGTGAAAAACCGTATGAGGCATATTGGGACAAAGTCCATCTTCGGCTCTACCCTAAAGGACAACGAGGTCAGCAGGGTCATCTACGAAGATTTCCTGCCCCAGGCCCTCGCGGAGGGCCACTATGTCGCCGCCCCTGAACCAGCAGTCGTCGGAAAGGGGCTTGAGTACGTACAAACCGGGATAGACGCTCAAAAGCAAGGCGTCTCCGCCAAGAAGGTGATCGTCTCTTTGTGAGCCCGCTTGGCTCGATGAGCCGCCTGTTTGTTTTCGGATCCTATCCGGATGCTATTCGACCGCCGGGCGGTACTATCGGCGTCCGCTACTCGCCCCCAGTAGAATATAGTCGTGGGCGATCCGAAACACCCGAAAGGGGTTGGAGTGCCGGATGGAGGTAAGAAAATCTCGAAAGGTCGTGACGACGCCGAACGGGTCACCGTTCGGCGAGGTGTGAATTCCTCTCGCAGGCGGCGTCCAGGCAAGGCGGCTGACGGAGGAGTGGAGAACCGGAAGCGACACGTTCCGACCCGTATCCCGATCTCCAGCCGTACAGGAAAACTGCTGGCGCTCGCCAGTATCGTCGCGCTGGTCCTGATCGGCTGGTACGTCCCGAGCGCGCTGTACATAGCCGGTGGCGGATTCGCGCTGGCCCTCATCCTCTCGTTCCCGGTTCGGGCGCTCTCTCACATCATGCCCCGCTGGTTGGCGATCCTTCTGACATACCTGTTGCTGGTCAGGCTCTTGATCCTCGGGATCTTCGTTCTCGCGCCACTGCTCGTAGACCAGTTGAGCAACCTCGTGAAGCGCGTTCCGGGCATCGCCCGCAGCGCCGACCGGGTAGCGCGCGACTTGCTAAAGCCACTGGCGGATCGCAACCTCCTTTCCGGTTCCTCGCCGGAGCAGGTTGTAAGCGACTTGTTAGACCAGCTCTCGAACCGCGCCCAAGACCTGGCCCGCAATTTTCTCGGAAGCATCTTGGGCTACTTCTCCACAGCAGTGAACTTCGGGGTAAACCTGCTCGGGGCGCTTTTCGTTTCGGTGTATCTGCTGTTGGACGTGAGGAGGATCAAGCCCGCATACCTGAGGGCGCTGCCGTACCGCTAACGCTGGGACAACCTGGAGCTTTGGAACGCCGAAGGCACCTCGCTCTCCAGTTACCTCTCGGGGCTTGCTCTCGACCTCGTGATCCAGGGCGCTCTCACGACTATCGCTCTTTTTTTCCTCGGCATTCCCTATGCCATCCTGCTCGGAGCCGTGGTGTCGGTAACCGCCATCATCCCGTACGCAGGCGCTTTCATCGGCGCCGTGCCGGGCGTCATAATCGCTTTCTTCGTGTCTCCCACGACCAGCGTGCTGGCGGTTCTCGTATACATAGCCATCCAGCAGCTCGACGGGAACTTCATAATGCCCCGCATCCAGGGTGAAGTATTGCGGGTTCATCCGATCATCGTCCTTCTAGCCATATTTATAGGCGGCGGGCTGGTCGGCATAATAGTCTCTGTTCCTCTGCTCGCGGTCTTGCGGGTCCTCTTCTACTTCTTCCGCGTTCGTCTGGATATAGAGAATGGCGGATCGGGAGCGTAACCTAGCGGCCTCCGTCGTAGGTTACGTTGGAGGCTCTTCCTTGCCGTTGGAGTCAGCAGGGCGCGTGTCTTCTATTATCTCGCGCAGTCCTTCCAGGCGGAGAGGCGGCAGGCTGACGATCTCGCTGGTCGCGGAGGCGAGGCCTATGCCCTCTTCTGTGTAGCGGCGCATCAGGTTTTCGGAGATGGAACTCTTGACCCGCCGGGCCGAGCGGCCGGGTATCACGAAGCGGGCGGATAGCTCGATCCAGTTGTCCGTCAGCTTTACGAAGACTTGGGGCTCCACATCGCCGCGGGGTACGAGGTAACGTCGGGCCATTTCCGAGAGAGCCCGCGCGCTTTCACGTCGGAAGGCGCTGGTGGCGTCTTCCACCTCTTCCTGAAGTATCAGTTTTGCCTGCTCCCAGTCAGTTTTGTAGGAGATGGGAATCATGACCTCCTCCCAGATGTACTCGAAATCCTTAGAGTAATTGTAGACAGGGTCTTCGAAGAAGGTCTTGTTCGAGACCGTGACGAGGCGTCCGGTGTACTGCCGGGCGTTTACCCAGGTCTCGGAGTTTTCCGCGCCGCCGGGGCTACCCATTTCCATGATAGAAGTCCTGAGCGGAGATACGTCTATTACGTCTCCCCGTACCCCGCCCATCATGACCCGGTCGCCCGCCTTGAACACCTTACTGGTGAGGATGATGATCCAGGCGGCTATCGAACTGATGACGTTCTGGAGGGCGAAAGCCAAACCCGCCGAGAAACCTCCCAGGACGATGCCCAGCCTGGAGCCGAAATCGGCCCACGCCAGCAGGATCAGGACGGCCGCCACAGTCCAGATAGCGTATCCGGCTATCTTTCTGAGCCAGTAGGCGCCGTAGCGGTCATCACGGGCGGCTTCTTCGAGCCCGCCGCCCTCGCTCGCCTCCGTGGTCCCGAACCGCCGGCTGACGGCCCTGCGTACGATCCAGCGTAAGACCAGCGCCCCGACCACTATGAGGACCGTAAGACCCACGTTGCCCCAGATCGGACCACTCAGTAGCCCGGACATTCCTTGCAGAAAACCATCCGGAAACACGAGCATCTCCTCCAAAATCATCAATAGAGTTCACGGACTGTACCAGAGATCAGCCCTGCGCATCGCCTTTGTGGAGCTGTTGCTCATGGCGTGAGATCTCCGTCTCGAAACCGACAACGGCGCGGCGACTACGGAAATGGAATACTATCTTTATCAATGTCTTTTCGAGGCCTTACTGGTCCCGATCTTGCGTAGCAAGAGAATATTACTCGGATCGTGGCCGGAGTGGAGGCACTATGAGCGCAAGAGAATCTGAAGCCGGCGGTGAGGAGCGAAGCGGCCGGTCCATGTGGTTGGAGTGGCTGGTCAACCGGACCGTAAATCTGACTCCGGAGCGCCGCCGAGAAGTGACCGGCGATCTCTTCCCCGAGGGATCCGAGCTACGTTCCTACCTTTACCGCTTCACCATCTTGCAGTCTCTCTCCGTGCTGATCGCCGTTTTCGGTTTGATCTCCAACTCGACTGCAGTGGTGATCGGAGCAATGCTCGTGGCGCCGCTCATGAGGCCCGTACTGGCCGTGGGTGCGGCGATGGTCTCGGGTTGGCCGGCACGCCAGGGTACTTTCTTCACCGTCGTAGTCGCCGCGAGTGCAGGCTCCGCATTTCTGGCCTGGGCCACGACGAAGCTGCTGCTTCCCGACAGTACGCCCATCTCCGCCGAGATACTGGCCCGCACCAGCCCTACACTGATCGATGTGGGGATTGCTCTCGCGGCGGGCGCTGCGGGCGCCTACGCCACGGTACGCAAAGAAGTCGGCGAAGCATTGCCGGGGGTGGCGGTCGCGGTGGCGCTGCCCCTGGCGACCGTCGGCGTCACCTTCGCCCTGGGCAGGACGGATCTGGCCTGGGGCGCGCTGCTACTGTACCTGACGAACCTGGCGGGTATCGTGCTCGTCGGAGCTTTAGTGTTCCTCCTAACCGTGTTCGCCCCTAAATTGCAGATGATAGGCGAAGTGAGGCGCATCCGGGCCGGTATCATCACGGCGGCCGTGGCCGTTGTGTTAGTCTCTATTTCCCTAGGCATACAGTCGTAGAACGGGATAAAAACAAACCGAAATACGAGTGCGGCCTCGGAGCACGTGCAATCGTGGCTCAAAGGGACAGGACTTCAGGAAACCGAGATCAAAGTAGACGGTAAACAGGTGGTCGTGAGCGTCGTCGGAGCCGAGAAACCACCCCCGCCGGGACGACTGGCGGAAGGGATAGCCAGAGAGATCGGCGCCCCGGTGGAAGTGAAAGTGCAGTGGACCAAGCGTGTCGAGACCTCGGCCGAAAGCAAGCCATAGAGGACTCGATAGCGAGGTAGAAGCAACGGAAATGGAAGCCCTACGGTTGCTCCAACTTCGGTCCCGTAAAATCTACCCGGCGGCGGTCCGATCCAAAGAATAAAGGAGAAGTGATAGTGCAGAGTGTAAATCGCAAGAGCCTTCGTGGTGCGGCGCTCTCCGTGCTGGTCCTGGTGGCGTTTATCGTGCTGTGCTCCGCAGTCGCCGGGCTCGGCGGACTCGTCACGGGGCCTGCGGTCTCACCCGGCGGCTGGTACGAGACGATAAACAAACCGTTCTACACGCCGCCGAGCTGGCTGTTCGGGCCGGTCTGGTCGATCCTGTTTCTCTCGATGGCGGTTGCGGGCTGGCTCGTGTGGCGCGAGAGAAGATTTTCGGGGGCGAAGCCGGCCTTCTACCTGTTTGGGATCCAACTGTCGCTCAACTTCCTGTGGTCGGCTATCTTCTTCGGGTTGCAGGCTCCGGGTGTGGCGCTGGTGGAGATATTGGTGCTGTGGGTGTCCATCTTCCTGACCATACTTGCTTTCGGACGAGTAAAATCGCTCGCCGCTTGGATCCTCACTCCCTATCTGGCGTGGGTGACATTCGCGACGTTCTTGAACCTCGGCATCTGGTTGTTGAACACGCCATAGCGAATATACAGCCTCGAAAGATGCCCGAAGCGGAACGAAGTATCATACGAGGCTAAGGATGAGTTTAGAGCGCGACGAAGTATTGGAGCGAGTCCTCCAGCAGCGCGAGCGGCACCGGGGGAGATCCCTCGCCGTCCGAATACCCCTGGCTCTGGCCGGCTCTCTCCTGAGCATCTTCGCCGCCGCTCTCTCGTTAGTGCTACCGGAGTTCGGCCTACCGCTCCTGCTGGCCGGCCTGAGACTACTCGCCTTCGAGTTCGACTGGGCGGCACGGGCCTACGCCTACGTGTACCGTCTCGCCGGTAAAGTCCGCAGAAAGGCACGCGACCTCTCACCCCGCACAAAAAGCGCCCTCCTCGTAGTCGCGGTCCTTGCCGCGGCGGCTCTGGCAACCTGGCTCTCCGGAGCCCTTGGAAGCTAGGGTCTCTTCGCTACAACACGCACGTAGATAAAGAGAATGATCGCGACTAACACGAGAACCACGCCCGGCAAAGATGCCGGGAGCCGGAAATGTTTTCCGCCACGTTGTTCACGATGCCCTTTCGGCTTGGGTATAGTCTGCTGCGGTACGAGCGTTTCGGGTTGTACGAACGGTTGCCGCCGTCTCGTATCTTTCATTATCTTGGACGGGGGAGGCTTTGCTAGAGGATCCAGGCTTTTGTCCTTATGTAAAGCGACAGGCGAAGGTCTGGGAGAGACGCGTCTCTCCGGGTGCTGTTCGTGGACATCTTCTCCATCCGGGATGATGTCTCTCTCTCTTGTTTCTCTCAGTAGCGAGTGGACATAGAGGACGAAACCGGCGGCCGAGAGGATCGCCAACCCGAGCCCGAACCAATGGTCGTTTCTGGTTGCGTTTATCCAACCGGTCCCAGTAAGTTGGTAGCCGAGCGCGGAGGGAGCGAGGACGAGCCAAATTCCACCCAGAAACCCGAGCAAGGCTCCTACCGCTCCTACGACGTATTTGGTTATCGTCTGGATCTTCTAAGACCTCTATTCAGTAGTCTAGGATTTCTCTCGCTCTGCATCTCCGTTGGTATTCTCTTCTTTTTTCTTCACCCCGTCCTGCAACAGCCGGACAGCCAGGGGCCTCAATATCTGCCGACCGGCTCGCCTGGCTCGTTCTCCGTCGGAGCCTTCCTCGCCGGGAAGGAGGTCCGCGGCGGCTGAGACCAGACGCGGGGAGTCGCCGTCCGGGTCTTCGAGCCGTTCGCTCATGTAGGCGAGCGCTATCCCACCGAGGAGCGGGTCGAAGCCGTCTCGCTCTCCGTTTTTGTCCTCGTCTTTATTTCTGTCCTTGCTTTCATTCTTTTCGGCGGCGTTATCGGAGTGTCCGACCAGGTCGCTGTTCCGGACCAGCACGAGGGCGGCGAGCGCCCCGACGGCTAGCAGGATGGCCGCGAGCCTGAGTACGTCCACCGTACCGTCAACGAATGAGGCGCGGGCGATGTCCTGGACCTTGCCGTATACCGGTGAGTTCTGGAAAGAGCCTCCACCACCCTTGAGTCCGGTGCTGCCGGCCGTCGTGCCGGCGTTCTGAACGCCGGTGATGATCTTACCCTTGACCGAGTCGCCGAGTTGGGGAGCATTTAGAGCCTGGATCTTGTCGTGGACGTAGCCGTTGTAGCGGGTCGCGAGCAGCGCCCCCCAGAACGCGATACCAAACGCAACCCCGACCTGACGGGCAACCGTGTTGACCCCGGAAGCCATGCCCGCCCGCGCCGGGCTTACGGTGCCGACGGCGACGGTAGATATGGGCGGGTTGACGAGCCCGTTGCCCAAACCCGCCAGGAAGAAAGCCGGCAGCAGCACTAGCCAATCAGACTGCTGGTAGTTCCCGGATATTCTGGTCATCAACAAGACCGCGACGGCGAGCATGGTCATGCCTGCAAACATGATCGGCCGCGGGCCTATGCGACTGGTCAGGTTGCCCGAGAGCGGCGCTATAAAGAGCACGACAGCGCTCAAGGGCAGCAGCCTCAACCCGGCCTGGAGCGGGTCGAAGGCGAGGGAGTTTTGTAGATAGAGGGTCAGAAAGAACAGCAGAGAGTAGAGGCCGGCGCTCAGGGAGAATGCGACGATCGCCGCTCCCGTGAAGCTCCTGTTCTTGAACAACCGGGGGTCGAGCATCGGGTTCCTTATCCGAAGCTCGCCGATCACGAAGATGACCAGGGAAACCGCCGCCACCGAGAACAAGATGATTATGTAGGTCGAGCCCCAGCCCTTGCTCTCGCCCTGTATAAGACCGAGCACCAGACAGAAGAGCCCTGCTGTGATGGTCGCGAGCCCGAAAAAGTCAACGGCCCTGGGCGCGGCCTCATCCCGCGACTCACGGATGGCCCAGATGGAGAGCAGTATTCCAACGACGCCTATCGGGACGTTCAGGTAGAAGATGGACTGCCAGCTTACTTTCTCGACCAGGAGTCCACCGACGACGGGTCCTATCGCGGTTGCGAGACCGGTGGTGGCACCCCAGATCCCGATGGCGGTTCCGCGCTCGCGTCCCTGGAACGTGGCCGAGATAATAGAGAGCGAAACCGGCAGCATGATCGAACCGCCCAACCCCTGTATAACCCTCGCGCCCCACAGAATCTGGATGTTCGAAAGACCGCCGATAGTGAAGTTGGCCGAGAGAGCGCAAAGCAGCGACCCGATCGTAAAGATGCCGAGCCCCGCGATGAACAGCCGCTTTCGCCCGAAAACGTCGCCCAACCGCCCGGCTGTCACGAGGAAGACGGCCAGCGTGATCGTATACGCGTCTATTACCCATTGGAGGTCCGGGAAGCTCGCGTTCAAGTCCGTCTGTAACACCGGAAGCGCCACGTTGACCACCGTAACGTCCAGCAGGGCCATCAATATACCGAAACAGGTGGCGATCAGGGCGACCCACTTCCAGCGTCCTCCGGAACTCGAACCTGAGGCGTTTTCGGACAAGCTGACTCTCCCTTCAGATCGGTTATCGAGTCGGGAGCGTCCCGGCTGACACGCTGCGCTTACTGTACCCTCAGAGCCTCTCGTTCCACGCTATCCTACTGTCGGGAGCACGGCTTGATGCTATATGGTGAAAGGCTGCGGTCGCTACGAGAAAGAATTGTACGCACCCGAGGTTCGGGTTTGTGTGAAAGGGGAGACACTGGTGGAAGATCTCACGTTCGATCCTTCGGAAGAGCACGCCCGTCGCCTGGATAAGCTGGATGATCTCTCAGCTTTCAAGGACGAATTCTACACCGGGGACAAGAAGATCTACTTGGACGGAAACTCCCTCGGCCTCCTGTCGCGGCGGGCGGAACTTTCCTTGCTGGAGACTATGTCCGCCTGGAAAGATTACGGAATCGCCGGCTGGACACAAGGAAAGCACCCCTGGTTCTATCTCGCCGAACAACTCGGAGAGATGACGGCGCCCCTGGTCGGAGCCTCGCCGGAAGAGGTCGTCGTTACCGGTCAGACGACGGTCAACGTGCATCAGCTTGTCTCCACCTTCTATCGGCCGGAGGGAGAGCGGACGAAAATACTGGCGACCGCCCTCGACTTCCCCTCAGACATCCACGCTCTACAGAGCCAGCTACGCTTGCACAACCTGAATCCGGACGAAAACCTCGTAAAGGTCGAGAGTCAGGACGGCAAGACTTTGAACGAGGACGACGTGATCTCGGCGATGACCGCCGAAGTATCCTTGATCTTCCTACCAACCGTCCTGTACCGCAGCGGCCAACTGCTCGACATAGAATACCTAACCCACGAAGCGCGTGGGCGGGGAATCACGATAGGCTTCGACGCGGCCCACTCGGTCGGAGTAGTTCCACACTCCTTGGACGAGTGGGGCGTGGACTTCGCGCTGTGGTGCGGCTACAAGTACCTCAACGGCGGGCCGGGAGCTGCGGCGGGACTGTACGTGAACCGGGAGCATTTCGGGCGGCGTCCTGGGCTCGCCGGGTGGTTCGGCTCGCGCAAGGACCGCCAGTTCGACATGGAGCACGAGTTGGCTCCCGAAAACTCGGCGGGGGCTTATCAGGTGGGCACTCCCCACATCCTGAGTATGGCCCCGCTACTCGGATCCCTTGAGATGTTCGAGGAGGCCGGGATAGAGAAAATAAGACGTAAGTCCCTGGACATGACTCGCTATCTCAAGCGCCTCGTCGAACACGAGTTGGATGGCATGGGGCTCGAGATCCGCACCCCATCGGAAGACAACCGCCGTGGAGGCCACCTCGCGCTGGAGCACACCGAGGCGGCCCGTATCTGCGAGGCGCTCAAGGAAAAAGGAGTCGTCCCCGACTTCCGCGCCCCGAACATCATCCGGCTCGCCCCCTCGCCGCTGTACACCTCATACTCGGAGGTCTGGAGGACAGTGCGAGTTCTGGCGGAGATCATGTCCGGGAAGCTCTACGAGAAGTACGAAAACAAGCGCGGCGTGGTCGCGTAGGATTACGCTGCATCCCAACGGCGCACCGTAGCGTGATGGTCCGCCCAAGCTTCCCACACCGATTTCGCCCACTCTCGCGCAAGTTTAGCGTGCTCATCCGGGTTCTTCGCGCCGAGCACGTCGAGGACCGTAACCTCACCGGACGAAGCGGGTGGCTCCAGCCACACGAGGTCCATTACCCTGCTTTCCGAGGGACGCTACTCTCTTACGAGCGGCATAGAGTTCTCCGGCGGGCAAGCCGCACTCCAGTTGCAGACAAAGACCGACTAGATGCACGGCGACCGACCG
>JBBPZK010000003.1:0-6976 GCA_038199155.1 Rubrobacterales bacterium
GAGACAATAGACGATCGCCTCCGTGCGTGAAAGCAGCTCGTCGACCAAGAACGCACCTAGAAACCCGGTTGCGCCGGTCAGGAAGATGCTTTTAGCATCTCTCAAGGTAGTCGCGTCGCCGCTTCTACCGTCCGGAACGATGTCCGGCTCCAGGACGGCTTCGGAGTGGAGGTTCGGCGAGGCCGGACGCTCCTGCTCCGCTTCCCGGTCCCGCGCTTCGATCTCCCCGGACAATTCCGCTACCGTCGGGGCATCTAGGAAGGCGCTGACCGGGAGGCGCACGTCGAAAGCTTCCTCCACGCGCTCCAACATCTCGGCGGCAGCCAGGGAGTGGCCGCCGAGATCGAAGAAGTCGTCGCCCCGCTCCACGTCGTCTTCTTCCAGGCCGAGGGTCTCCTCCCAGATACGGGCGAGCAAGGCCTCTTTCTCGTGTCGGGGAGCGTCCCCAGAGAGCTTACGGCCGGGCTCCCGTGATATCGATTGGGTGAGGCGTGCCGGGGGTTCCGGGAGTTGCTTGCGGTCAACCTTTCCGGTCGTCTCCTGAATCGGCAGCGCGTCTAGTTCCACAAAGACAGTCGGGAGCATGTAGTGTGGCAGGCTCTCCTGCAAGCGGCGTCTTATATCCGGACTGCGGCCCGTCTTCTGCTCAATGCTCCATCCGGAGTAGCGGTCTTCCGGCTCGTCACCGGGGACCAGGTAGGCGACGAGGCGTTTGTCCTCGCCTTCTTCGCCGTGGGCGACCGCGACGCAGTTTCTGACAGCGAGATGACTCTCCATAGCCGTCTCGACCGCGCCGAGCTCGACGCTGTAGCCCCGGATCTTCGCCATAGAGTCCGTGCGGCCCAGGATTTCCAAATTCCCGTCCGGCAGCAAGCGTCCCCGGTCTCCGGTGCGATACATCCTGGCGCTGTCGGGGGAGAAAGGGTCCTCGATGAAACGGGCCGCCGTCGTCTCGGGCAGGTTGACGTAACCACGCGCCAGGCCGTCGCCGCCAATATAAAGCTCACCGGCGGATCCTTCCGGCACGGGGTTCATCTCTTCGTCGAGTAGGTAGAGGTGGTCCGGGTCCATGGGGCTTCCGACCGGACAGTACGTTGCGGCGGGGGAGTCGAGGAGGTCCCGCAGGTCGCCTGCGGCCACCTCGTGCGTCTCACTTATACTGTAGACGTTCAGGAAGCGGGTTTCCGGCAGCAGGTCCATCGCGCGCCGGGCGAGCGCCCGGGTGACGACCTCGCCGTTGAGCCACAGGGTGCGGAGGTTCGGCAGACGGTTCACGATTTCCGCGCCGCCCGCGTTCAAGACAGCTTCGAGGAGCGAAGGGGTCATCAAGGTTTCGGTGATCCTCCCCGTTTCGAGGAAGGAGATCAAAGCGGTGGGGTCGTAGATGACGTCGTCCGGGATCACGCAGGTAGTCGCGCCGCGCAAGAGCGGACGCCACATCTCCCAGATAAAGAAGACGTTGCACCCCACGCGGTCACCGGGACGGTAGTCGCTGATACCGAAACGCCACAGGTAGGAGCGGACCGCCGCCCGGTGCGGGTTGGCGATGCCCTTCGGTTTGCCGGTTGTGCCGGAGGAATAGGCGACGAACGCCAGGTCTTCCGGCGTAGGCTGCGGAAGCTTCCCGTCCGCCGGGGCGACACCCACCGCGCCCTCCCATCCCTCGTCGAGGCAGAAGACGTTGCGCTCACCGGGAAGGCTTTCGGCGTGGGGTTGCTTTGTGAGGATCACACGCGGGTCCGAGTCGGCGATGACCTCTCCGAGCAGAGCTTCCGGATACGCCATCTCCAGAGGGAGATATGCTCCGCCCGCCTTTAAAGCCGCCAGGCACGCGACGAGGTATTCGACGCAGTGGTCCATGTATACGCCGACGACTGTATCCGGGGACACGCCCGCGCCCCGGAGGTGACCGGCGAGCACCTCCGCCTGACGGTCCAACTCCTCGTAGGTAAGCGTGTTTCGAGCATCGGTGACGGCCGGCGCCTGCGGCGAGCGTCGCGCCTGCTCTTCGAATAGCTGGTGCAGACAGAGTTCCGGCGGGTCCGAGTTCTCGGCGGTATCTCTCACGATTGGCCTCCCGATTTATGTGTGTAGACTTCACGCGCACTGTTCACGAGATGGGTGCGGGATCCAGGGCTGTCCAGACTTACGACCCAGGCATAAAATATGCCCCGGCCAGATATAGAGCCGCTCGAACTCTGCACCATCAACCTTCCTTCCTTGCGCCTGCTCTCCCTCTCGGAGAGAGACTGTTTCGGAGGAGTTGAATACCATAATGCATCCGGCAACGTACTTCAAGTGGAAGCAGGGGCTATCAGCGCTTTGTTTCTCTAAGCCAGGACCCTCGTGCTACCAGCTACCGTGCGCGGCGTAGCTGCCGGGTGTGCCGTGTCCATTGGGGTAGACGAGGTAGACGATGCCTCCCGAGCCGGTCTTGAGCCATGCTCGGGCGAACTCGGCGCGGTCGTAGGTCCTCGTGACCCCCGAGTTACTGCTGGCGGCCGGGTCGTTGACTATCATGTCGCCGGAGCGGGTGAAGCCCCGGATCACGAGGATGTGCCCGCTGGAGACAGGTATCGGCGCTCCTGTGAGTCGCGTGCCGGAGGCGTTGTTGTTCCAGGCGATGCTGGCGATAACGGGTATTCCAGCGTGGATCCAACGCTCTATCTGGGGTAGAGAACCGAAGCGGTTGACCGAAGCCCGGAGCCCCAGAGAAGATGCATATCCGGCGTTGAAGGGCCAGTTGCCGTTCCCGCGGTAGGTGTAATCGTAGGTGCCTCGGGCGACGGTCGGGACGCTCTGGTTCAGGCCCTTTCGACCGGTTTGGTTGGCCCAGTAGGCCATCACCATCGAGAGCGAGGTCGGGCTGCACCAGACCTCGCCGCCGTCTTTGTAGATCATCTGCGAGCGGGCCGGTACAGGGAGGCTCTTGCCCCACACGTTCTTATCCGCCGGTACGCCCGGCCACTCCCCGTTACGGTAAGAGTCTGAAGAGGTTACGAACAGCCCCCGAACCGTTGGGGTAACATCCCGCTTTTTGGTGTAGAGGGTAAGCCGGTAACGATAAGCGTCCGCGAACACAGGACCCACGCTCTGGAGCGTGTCAGTATAGACGCGCCAGCTACCAGACTTCTGCCCATCTACGCTGTGCCGCTTTACGGTATCCGTCCTGGAAGACCAAATGCCCATGTTCATCCAGCCGGTCCAACTTCCTCCGGAATGCGTCTGCAACTGAAGCCTCATCCAGGTCCCGGAAGGCGTGGAGGCGTTCCACGAAGGATTGAAGGTGTCGGCCCGCACCTGTGTCTTGTAGACCGGTGAGGTCAGAGACCCGCCGTAGCCGTCTCGCTGCTGTCTAGCGAGCCTTACTACTCCCGAGCCGTCCGAAAGTTTCCTTACGACTATCCCGCTCTTGTTGCCGCTAGATAGCGCCTTATAGCTCGTGTATCTATCGAAATGTATGTATGGGGTGCTCGCGGCATTGGCCGTTCCCGGTTCCACGACTCCTAGCCCCAGAGCAGCCGCCACCGCCAGGGCGACGCTCACAAATATTACAGCCGAATATCTCATGTTCCCGTTTCCTCCCTCACGTCACGTTGGCATGTTATCGGCTGCCTTTCGCCGAAACTTTAGCGCCATCCTCGATATCGTCGAGGGATCCCGCTGCGCGGCCAGCAAAGCCCTTACTTCCGGGAATTCCAATGCGAGACTGTATGGAAAGGGTCCGATGGTTAGTGCTTCGCTACTCTAGCACGCATGAGAAAACCTTACCCAACAGATCTGTCCGATAGAGAATGGAAGTACATCGAACCTCACATTCCGAGCCCAAAAGGACACGGACGGCCCAGGAGGCATAGTCTCCGCGAGATCCTGAACGCTATCTTCTATGTCTTGAGAAGTGGCTGCCAGTGGCGCCTGCTGCCTCACGACTTTCCTCGATGGCCCACCGTTTACTGGTACTTCAGAAAGTGGCGCATAGATGGCACCTGGGAGAGGATCAATAGAGCACTCCGGGAACTCTTGCGGGTTCGCTCCAACAGAGATCCCCAGCCCAGTGCGGCCATAGTGGACTCTCAGTCGGCCAAGACAACTGGCGTAGGAGGAGAAGAGCGCGGCTATGACGGCGGAAAGAAGGTAAAGGGGAGAAAGCGTCATCTGCTAGTAGACACTAAAGGTTTCGTCCTCAAAGCAAAGGTCCACAGTGCGCGGATCATGGACCGGGACGGCATAAAGACCCTGCTTGAGGCAGCCAGAGACAATTTCCCGCGCCTCTCTCACGTGTGGCTCGATGCAGCCTACAACGGTCAAGACAAGGGCGCAGACTGGGTAGAGAGGGTACTGGGATGGAGTGCCGAGATCGTGCGCCATCCACCGAAGCTGGCCCCAGAGGAAGTAATGAGGCTGTGGGCAAAGGAGTGGGCCAAAGAGGGCGTGGTGGTCGACTGGAAGAAGCTGCTTCCACCGCCGAAGGATTCAAGGGCATTCTTACCCAAAAGGTGGATAGTAGAGCGCACTTTCTCGTGGGTCTCTCACAACCGCCGGATGAGCAAGGACTACGAGAGGCTGTGTGCGTCCGGGGAGGCGTTCATATATGCTGCTATGGCTCGCCTGATGGTGCGGCGATTGGCTCGCACTTGAAGACTTTCCATACAGTCTCGCGACGCCGTGATCGGCAACCCACCTTACCTTGCAGGTAGAGAATGGACACCGTTTCTGCGTCTGCAAAGACCGTATTTCAAGGACCACTACAGTTGTATGACTGACCAGTACGATCTTTATGCTCTCTTCGTACAGAGGGCAGTAGAGTTGCTTCGTCGTGGGGGGTTCTTCGGTTTTATTACACCTACTACTTGGTTGAACAACGAGCACTACATTAGATTACGAAAGTGGTTAGCCGAAAACGCTGACATTGAACATCTAGGAGACTACCGACAGATAGATGTCTTTGCGGACGCTACAGTTTTGCCGGTTGTCGTGGTAGCGTCGCGCAGCGATTCACCAAACCATACGAAACGCTTTGTAATTGAAACCTTCAAGGATAACTTGAGCATCGATCAGTTGATTTCTTCAGTTAACGTGTGGAGCGAGTTTCCGAATCTAATCTTCAACTTGTCTATTTCTGAGGCAGACCTTCCCATACTCAAACGCATGGAAAAGCTCGGCGATCCTGTTTCCGATAATAATGACGTGAAATTTGGAGTGAAAGTATATCAGCGAGGCAAAGGCACTCCTTCTCAAACTGGCGAAGAGGCTAAAGAGAAGCGATTCGAATCTGAAACGAAGATGTCTTCCGAACACCACCCATATATTCGTGGCAAGTATGTAACACGTTGGCGGATAGAGACCAACCGCGCTTGGTTGAACTACGGGCCGCATCTTGCAGAACCCCGGTATTTTGAACTGTTCACTGGTCCGCGAGTTTTGGTACGTCGTATTGTAGAGGATCGCCTGGTTGTAGCTCCAACTACAGACACATTAATTGCAGACCAGCTTTTGCACACAGTGAAATCAGTCAATGAAAGTATTGACTATCGGTTTCTAGCAGGTTTGTTGGGAAGTACCCTAATTGGCTACTATTTTCGCAAGCGATTTAACCGAACAGAGAAGACATTTCCAGAGATACGTGTAGGTGAGTTAGCCCAACTCCCCATCCGTACCATAGACTTCTCCGACCCGGAGGACGCGGCGCGGCACGAGAAGATGGTGGGGCTGGTGGGGCGGATGCTGGGGCTGCACGAAAAACTGGCGGAGGCGAAGATCGAGCGGGAGCGGACGGTGATCGGGCACCAGATCTCCGCCACCGACCGTCAGATAGACAACCTCGTCTACGAGCTATACGGCCTCACGGACGAGGAGATCAGGATGATTGAGTAGGCGGTGGACTGAAGCGCAGAGCTTCCTCGCTAAAATACAACATCTACTTCCATCCTCATCTCACGGTCAGCCCCGAGTACGACTTGAAAAGATACTCCTGGCGTTGTCCCGACTAGCGTGGACGCACACCCACGCAACAGCAGGTCACTCGCCATCTTCCGTCCTCCCATGGCGGGGACGGCTTCGTTGGTTTCCACTAGGCAGCGAACTCCATCTCCGCCGTTCCGTCGCGCCCGAGCACGGCGCGGAAGAACAGCGCTTTGTCCAGTGTGCTGCCGCTCGTAATCCATCTCTGGGAGTCGCTCTCGCGGGGCAACATCCTATCTCGATCCGAAACCCGAGCTACTCCGACGTTGGCACCGCCGGTTCGTTGTGTCCCCCAAGTCGCCTCCTCGCCGTCTCCCGCCCTCCTATGGCTCGGACGTGCTCGGTGGCTTTGGCGAGCCCGAACACGGGCATGTTGTTGTAGATGGTCTCGTGGTGTCCCGGCTCGACCAAGTAAGACTCATGCCAGATGCCCACTGATCCGTCAGACTTCACCGTCCGGTTGAAGCGTTGCCAAGCCGGGAGATGTAGGTCGTTGGGGTTTCGAGCGAAATTCTCCAGGTCCTCAAACGACCGCCAGTATTGGACCAGCGCGACTCCGGGCCAGTACGCGAAGGTCTCCGCCCCGAGGAAGCCTTTCTGTGGGTTGGTATAGAGCTCTCGGAGCATAGGCCCCATGGCGTAAGCTGTCGGGACCCACTTGCGGAAAGCGAGGGGGCGGTTCACGCGTACCCCAATCATGAAGACGACGAAGGATTCTTCCATACGTGCGGTGAACCTTCCCGGCACGACCTTAGCCATAAAATGCGCTCCTCCCGGTTTGTCGAGCAATTGAGTCTCTCTCGTCATTGCGTTGGATCAGACTCTCCGCACATCGGTGGTCAGGTTGGGCAGTATCTTTGTGAAGTAGAAGCCACATCCCGATCGTAAACACCACGAATGGCTCGTCCATCCTCGCCGTGTAGCGTCCGTTCATTACTTGTGCCACTTCATGCTCCTCTCTACTCGTACTTTCTTCTGATGAGGCCGATGCCCAGCACCAGCAGTCCCAATCCCA
>JBBPZK010000004.1:0-6179 GCA_038199155.1 Rubrobacterales bacterium
AGCGCGACTACCTGATAATCATGCTCTGAGGCATAGGCCCGGATGTTGTCAACCTGTTCATCCCTCGAAGAAAGCTCACCGTCGGGATCCGTTCGAATGTACGCTGCTGCACGAGTCATCTATTTCGATAATAGCACGAGCTTCCCCCAGCCCGTCAGGGGTTCTTTGTCCAATGGGGCGACTACCGCGAAATGCAATATATGCCAATAGGTAATATACTAACTTAAATTCAAGCTACTCTCGGGGAGACCAAAAAAAACGATGCCGCGACCGAAAGCACTTCTGTTTGACCTGGACGGTACCTTAAGCGACACGCAGGCTATACACTTCGCCAATTGGATGGAGGTCTTGAGGCCGCACGGCATAGACGTGGATATAGACCTCTACGAAGAGTACCTTGGGGGGCCGCCCAGCGAGGCCAACATAGACGGGCTGTTGCCCGATATCTCCGAGAAGGAGAAAGAAGACCTTTTGAAGCGCGAAGAGGACGGCTACAAGAAACGGATGTCCGTGGCGTCTACGATCACCGGACTCGGAGACTTTCTCGAAGAGGCCCGCAAGCGGGGTATAAAGCTCGCCCTCGTCTCGAACGCCCCCAAAAACGACGCCTCAAACTCACTCAAGTCGCTGGAAATGGTCGATACTTTCGAGCCGATGATTTTCGCCGAGGAGGTCAACGCGGAGAAGCCTGACCCCGCCGCCTACAAGGGTGCGCTAGAGCAGTTGGGCGTAGAGCCGGGGGAGGCCCTGGCCTTCGAGGACTCGCCCAGCGGGACCGGGGGCGCCGTGGAGGCTGGTATCTCGGTAATAGGAATCTGTGGGACGAACCATACTCCCACAGAACTTCGGGAGGCGGGGGCCGAGTTCGTAATCGGAGACTACTGCGACCAGGCGCTCTACGATCGGCTCGACGGATAGGAAGACGGTCATCTCGTTTCGCCGGTGTGTCTGGTATTATTTGAGGCGATAACTTGTGCGTCGGGACGTGGCGCAGTCTGGTAGCGCACTCGGCTGGGGGCCGAGTGGTCGCCGGTTCAAATCCGGCCGTCCCGACTCTTTGATCGTAGAGGCTCGCGGAAAGGCCACGGAGAGACTTGGATACGCTTTATTTGCTGCTCGGTATCGTCGGGTTTCTGGTGGTGATCGCAGCCTTCTTCTTCGGTGGCTTTATCGCCCTTGACTTCTTCTGGAGTAGGCGCGGCGGGGACCTTTAGAACAACTCCAGAACTGTAACTTTTGATCTCCTCTCTAGGCGACCTCCGTATCGTCCCGCTGGAATACCTGATCCTCCATGAGGACCACGACCGTAAACGCCTCGCGCGTCTGCTTAGTCGCGTTCAGGAAGAGCAGGTGCAGCGCAACCCGGTCATAGTCTCGCATTACGAGGGTCGCTACCTCGTCCTGGACGGCGCGCACAGGGTCCACGCGCTGCGTGAGATCGGCTGCTCGCTGGTCCTCGTACAAGTCGTCGAGCTTCCAGAAAAGGCGGAAGGCTGGGGTCACCTCCTGAGTAGTAGAGACGTGACGGCTGCCCTGGACCGCGTGAGAGGCGTCGATTTCTCTTCCGAAGAGCCGGTTAACGGATGGCTGGCGAGGGTCGAAACCGGCGAGGGCGCCCGGATGTTCGTCCGGGCCGCGGAGGGAGGTTTAATCTCCGAAGCGCGGGCCCTCTGTAGTCTTTGGGAAGCGTACCCCGAAGACGCCGCCGTGCGGCGCCTGCAACCTGCCGGCCTCGTCCGGCTCGCCGGGGACGAGGCGGTGATCTTCTACCGGGGCTTCACGCCACAGGAGCTGGCCGAGTTGGTACAGGCGGGGATGGTTCTCCCGGCGGGTATCACCCGTTTTCGTATCCCCGAGCGCGTCCTCGGTGTCCGGTTCCCGCTCGAGAAGCTGGATGGAGACCCGGAGACCCGCGAAGCCGAGCTTCGGGCGTTTGTGGAGGAGCGCTGGGAGGCGAACCGCATCCGCTACTACGGCGAGCCCGTGGTCCTCTTCGAGTAGCTCCGTCCGCGAACGGTTTCAAAAGGATATCCGTATGTGCTACATTGGACCCGTGGCTAAACGAGGCGGCCCCATGGAACGGATAGAGAATGCTGGGCCTGTTTCGAGCCTACCCGATTACTCGAAGCTCTACGAAGTTTACGAAGATTCCGCAATGGTTTTGGATATTTCAGATATTAGGGGGGAAGCGCTGTGACGGCAACTGTCGTGCTCGGACTGGCCTGGGGGGACGAGGGCAAGGGCAGGGTCTGCGACGCCCTGGCCGTAGACGCAGACTACGTCTCCCGCTACTCGGGCGGAAACAACGCCGGGCATACGGTTCGAGTCGGCGAGGAAGAGTTCAAGCTGCACCTCATACCCTCCGGCATCGTGCGCGAAGGGGTGGGTGTCACGATCGGCAACGGGGTCGTCGTCAACCCGGAGGTGCTGGAAGAGGAGATCCTGGAACTCGAAGAGCGGGGCATCGAGGTTCGGAGCCGCCTGAAAGTGGATGGCCGGGCGCACCTGATCATGCCGTATCACATCCGGCTCGACTCCCACCGCGAAAAGGCTCTCGGCAAGGCGAAGATCGGGACGACCAACCGCGGTATCGGCCCAGCTTACGAGGACAAGGTAGCGCGGGTCGGCATCCGGGTGCAGGACATCTTCGATGTCGGCATCCTAAAGACCAAGCTCAAGGTCGTCCTGCGGGAGAAGAACGCTATCTTCGAGGGCATCTACGACGAAGAGCCATTCGAGGTAGAGAACCTCGTCGAGTACCTGATGACCTACCGGGATTTGATCTCACCGATGGTCGCCGATACTGGCGCAATCCTGCGCGAAGCCCTCGGAAACAGGGAGCACGTCCTGATGGAAGGCGCCCAGGCGGCCCTCCTGGATAACGACCACGGGACCTACCCGTTCGTCACCTCCTCCAACCCGACGGTCGGCGGGGCGTGCGTCGGGGCCGGCATCCCGCCCCAATCCCTTGAGTACGTCGTGGGCGTCACCAAAGCTTACACCTCCAGGGTAGGCGACGGGCCGATGCCCACGGAGCTTCTCGACGAGGTCGGGGAGACGCTCAGGGAGACGGGGCACGAGTACGGGACCACGACCGGGAGGGCGCGTCGGGTCGGGTGGCTGGACCTTCCGGCCATAAAATACTCGGCTTCTCTAAATGGGATCACGCACCTGGCTATAACGCTGCTGGACGTGCTTTCAGCGGTTGAGGAGGTCAAGGTCTGCGTCGGCTACGAGATCGACGGGGAGCGGTTCGAGGGTTACCCGATGAGCCAGACGGACCTCCACCACGCCCGTCCCGTCTACAAGAGTTTGCCCGGTTGGGGAGTAGACATAAGCGGCAGCCGGATGCGCGGTGACCTGCCGGGGGCGGCGCGCGAGTTCGTGGAGTTCGTGGAGGCCGAGGTCGGGGTTCCTTTGTGCATGATCAGCATAGGACCCGAGCGGGACCAGGCTATCGTAGAGAAGATAGGGGCCTAGAGAAATGCGGGTGATGGTCGTCGGCAGCGGCGGGCGCGAGCACGCGCTGGTCGAAGCTCTCGCCACGAGCCCACTCCAGCCCGAGATGTACGCCGCCCCCGGCAACCCCGGCATAGCCCGAATCGCCGAGGTCGTGGACATACCCGCCGATGACCTGACCGCACTGCGAGACTTCGCCGCCGAGAACGAGATAGACCTGACGGTCGTCGGTCCCGAAGCCCCCCTGATCGGGGGTATAGCAGAATGCTTCTGGGAGGCCGGCCTGGAGATTTTCGGCCCCTCCCGTCCCGCCGCCCGCATAGAGGGATCCAAAGTCTTCTCCAAAGAGCTTATGCGTCAGGCGGGTGTACCTACCGCTGACTTCGAGGTCTTTGACCGGGAGGCTGCGGCGCTCGCCTACCTCCACTCCCGCCGCGAGTATCCGATCGTCATAAAGACCGACGGGACGGCCTCCGGCAAGGGCATGACGGTGGCCCGTTCCAGGGAAGATGCCGAAGACGCTGTTCGGGCCTCTTTCGGCGGCCGGCACGGCGCAGCCGGAGAGCGCATAGTCATCGAGGAGCACATGAGCGGCCGCGAGGCTTCGGTCTTCGTTATTACCGATGGGGACAACATCCTGCCTTTTTTGCCGGCCCAGGACTACAAGGCGGCTTACGACGGCAACGAAGGCCCGAACACCGGCGGGATGGGCGCGTACTCGCCACTGCTTTGGATGGAGCCCTCGACATACGCGACCATCCTCGAAAACATCATTCGTCCGACTCTGAAGCACCTCTCTCTAGTAGGGGCTACCTACTCCGGTTTGCTCTACGCCGGGGTGATGGTCACCGAGGACGGTCCCAAAGCTCTCGAATTCAACTGCCGTTTCGGGGACCCGGAGACGCAGGTATTGCTTCCGCGGCTGGAGACGGACTTGCTGGAGCTTATGCTCGCCTGCAACTCGGGGATGCTGGAGGGGCGCGAGGTCTCGTGGTCTACTGACAAAGCGGTCTGTGTCGTGCTCGCTTCCGAGGGATATCCTGAGGCCTCTTCGTCAGGGGATGAGATCCGTGGCATCGGCAACATCCCGACCGGGGCGTACATCTACCACGCCGGGACCGAGGAGCGAGACGGCAGGTTCTACACTGCTGGGGGAAGGGTGCTGAACGTGGTAGGCACCGGGCCGAGCATTATTGAGGCGCGGGCCGCAGCCTACGCCGCCGCCGAGCAGATACGCTTCGACGGCATGCAATACCGGACTGACATAGCGCTGGAAGCAATAGAACTGGAGGACATTTGAGCGCGAGCGTTGGAATACTGGTCGGAAGTCAATCGGATCTGCCGGTGATGGAGAAGTGCACCGCCCGTCTCGAAGACCTCGGGATAGAGTACGAGTTGGAGGTAAAGAGCGCCCACCGAAACCCCGAGGGCGTATCAGAGTACGCCGGGACCGCCCGTGAACGGGGCCTCAGCGTAATAATCTGTGCCGCCGGGATGGCCGCGCACCTCGCCGGGGCCGTTGCCGCGAGGACCAGCTTGCCGGTCATCGGCATCCCGGTAGCCGCCGGAACCCTGGGAGGCTTCGACGCCCTGCTCGCGACCGTCCAGATGCCAACCGGCGTGCCGGTCGCGACCGTGGCCGTAAACGGAGCGGCGAACGCCGCCGTGCTCGCCGCCCAGATACTCGCCCTCTCCGACCCCGAACTATCCCGAAGGTTGGAGAGCACTTGATCGAACGCTACACACTCCCTGAGATAGGCTCGCTCTGGACCGAAGAGGCGAAGTACCGGGCCTGGCTCGAAGTGGAGCTTGCCGTCTGCCGGGCGCGGGCTCGTCTCGGAGAAATACCATCGGAAGAAGTAGAGGAACTGGCCGAGAAGGCAGACTTTACCGTCGAGCGCATCCGTGAGATCGAAGCCGAGACGAACCACGACGTTATAGCTTTCGTCTCGACCGTCGGCGAATACGCAGGAGATGTTGCCCGCCACTTCCACTTCGGCCTTACTTCCTCCGATGTGCTGGATACTGCCGGCGCTTTGCAGTTGCGGGACTCGCTGGACCTTATCCGGGGCGAAGCGAGGGAACTTGCGCGTCTTATCGCCGGAATGTCGCTTGAGCATCGGGAGACGGTGATGGTCGGGCGGACGCACGGGGTACACGCGGAGCCTACGACGCTCGGGCACAAGCTGGCGGTGTGGGCGTTCGAAATGGAGCGGAACCTGGACCGGCTGGACCACGCGCGGGAGACCGCCGCGACCGGGAAGATCTCCGGCGCCGTCGGGACTTATGCGAACGTGGACCCGAAGGTGGAGGCTCTTACCTGCGAGGAGTTGAGGCTCACTTCATCGCCCGCATCCACCCAGATCGTGCAGCGTGACAGGCATGCCGAAGTGCTCTCCACGCTGGCTATCCTCGGCTCAACGATGGAGAAGATCGCGCTGGAGATAAGGGGAGCCCAGCGCACGGAGATCCGTGAGCTTGCCGAGCCGTTCGGACGAGGCCAGAAAGGCTCCTCGGCTATGCCCCACAAGCGAAACCCGATCCTCTCCGAACGCCTGTGCGGAATGGCCCGTATCCTCCGCGCCAACGCCAGCGTCGGCTTCGAGGACAACGCCCTCTGGCAGGAGCGGGACATCTCCCACTCCTCCGCCGAACGTGTCGTCCTCCCCGACTCCACCATCCTCGCCTTCTACATGCTCCGCACCACCGGACGCATACTC
>JBBPZK010000005.1:0-2580 GCA_038199155.1 Rubrobacterales bacterium
ACTCCAGGTCGTGCTCGACGGATGCCCCGGACCCGCTGAATTCAAGGAACAGCGTCGGGGAGACGGCGTAGTCGGCGCTTTTGTAAGCGTTCACCGCTTCTATGGTGCGGGCGTCCACCAGTTCGACCCGTCCGATCCGCATCCCGGAGCGGACCATCTCAACCGCCGCCCGCCCCGCCTGCTCGATGTCCGGGAAGGTCACGCGCGCGGCGAGGATGCGTTCGGGAACCGCCTCTAGCTTCAGCGTGATCTCAGTAAATACTCCCAGGGTGCCTTCGGATCCTACTAAGAGTCCGGTCAGGTTGTAACCGGCGGACGATTTCATCGACAGTCCACCGGTCCGCATTACCCTGCCACCGGCCAGCACTACTTCGAGGCCCAGCACCCGATCCCGCATCGCCCCGTAGCGCACAGCGTTAGTCCCGCTGGCGTTGGTCGCGGCCATTCCGCCTAAAGATGCGTCCCAGCCAGGGTCGACCGGGAAGAACAGACCGTGTTCCCTGAGCGCGGCGTTCAACTGGCCGCGCGTAACACCGGGCTGAACCCTGACGATAAAGTCGTCGGGGCGAAGCTCCAGTATCTCGTCCATCAGCCGGAAGTCGAGGCTGATGCCGCCTTGCAGTGGGATGGTGTGTCCCTCCAGGCTACTTCCAGCGCCGAAGGGTACGACGGGGACGCCCCGCTCATCCGCGAAACGTAGCAGTTCGACGACCTCCTCGCGGTCCTTCGGGAAGACGACGGCATCCGGGGCGTGCGGCGCGTGGTAGGTGAAGAAGCCCCCGGCGTGACGTTCGAGCTCCGCGCCGCCGGTCACTATCCGATCTTTCTCCGGTATGAAGGCTTCCAACTCGGCGGCCAGGTCCACGGCGTGACTCCTAGTCTGCTTCGACAGGGTTTGTCAGGGAGCCGAGGCCCTCTATCTCTATCGTCACCTCGTCTCCGGCTTTCAAGAACACCTGCGGGTCGCGCGCCATCCCTACTCCCGGAGGAGTACCCGTCATGATGATGTCGCCCGGCTCAAGCGTCATGCCCTTGCTCAAGAAGGCGACCACTTCGGCAACGCTGAAGATCATTTTATCCGTGGTCCCGTCCTGCATGACCTCGCCGTTGAGAATGCACCGGATGGAGAGGTTTTGGGGATCCGGCACCTCGTCGCGGGTGACGATGTACGGTCCTACCGGGCCGAAAGTGTCGAGAGACTTGCTCCGCGTCCACTGTCCGCCCTCGGAGAATTGGAGGTCGCGGGCGGATACGTCGTTGGCGTTCGCGTATCCGAAGACGTAATCCATCGCCGCATCCTCGGAGACGTTGCGGGCGGCTTTTCCGATGATGACGGCAAGCTCCGCCTCGTAGTCCGCCTTCTCGGTGATCGGCGGTATACGTATCGTCTCCCCGGGACCGATTATCGTATTCGGGTACTTGGCGAAGACGATTGGCTTCTCGGGGATGTCCGCGCCCGTCTCGGCGGCGTGATCCTCGTAGTTGAGACCAATGGCGATGACCTTGCCCGGACGGGCTATCGGGGCGAGGATGCGCGCATCAGAGAGAGCCACGACCTCTTCTCCCGGCTCGGCGTTCCCGCCACGCTCGATAAAATCAAGCATGCTCCCGTGACCGAGTGGTCGGATCTCCTCACCCTCGATCGCCCCGACACGAGCATCTCCACCATCCGTCGAGTAAGTAACCAGCTTCAACTCATCTCCTCTCCTAGTTTCTACCGAACCAGCAGAGTCAATCTTAGCAGCAGGCCACTCCCCGCTCCACAAAACCTCACGGCTGGAGTCGCTCGATGCTCCATTTCCCATCCGGGCGAGTGTAGAGCAAGCGGTCGTGCAGGCGGTTCTCGCGGCCCTGCCAGAACTCGAAGGACTCCGGCTCGACCCGGTAGCCACCCCAGAACGGCGGGCGCGGGATCTCGCGTCCCTCGTACTGCGCCTCAAGCTCTCGGACCCTTTGCTCAAGCACCTCCCGGCTCTCGACTGGCCGGCTCTGTTTGGAGGCCCATGCGCCTATGTGTCCGCCGCGAGGGCGGCTGCGGAAGTATGCGTCGGACTCCTCCTCGGAGATGCGGCCCGCTCGTCCCTCTACTCTTACCTGACGCTGCAGCTCGCCCCAGTAGAAGAGGAGGGCGCACTGCGGGTTCGCTTCCAACTCACGCCCCTTGCGACCCTCATAGTTGGTATGAAAGACGAAGCCTCGCTCATCGAAACTCTTTAGGAGGACGACGCGACCCGACGGCTTGCCATCTGGGGTAGCGGTGACGATAGTCATGGCGTTTGGCTCGTGGAGGCCGGATGAAAGCGCCTCGTCAAACCAGCGGCGAAACTGCTCTATCGGGTCTTTGAGAACGTCCCCTTCGTCGAGACGAGCGTAGGTATACTCCCGTCGAAGCTTTTGGAGATCAGAGGCGTCCAACAACTTACCAGCCCCAGGTTCCGGGGGCGCCCTTGAACGGGCCGACTATCTCCGGCGTGATCCAACCACCGTAGAAATCCCCTTCCTGCGCCTCGACTTTCTCCCCACCGACCCAACATCCGTCCATCCGCGACGGATAAAAGGCGACGTAGTCTTTTAGCTCCG
>JBBPZK010000006.1:0-20192 GCA_038199155.1 Rubrobacterales bacterium
GAGAGGAGCGGCGCTTTCAAAGTAGTTCATTCGGAACGTATCAAGAAAGGTCCCTACAGCAACAGAGACGGCCTCGTACTGCTCAAGACCACGGGCCGTAACCCCAAATACGTGCCTACCCTGATGACAAAGGACACGCTGGACGCATTAGAGAGTTGTGAGAAGAAGAAAGGCCCCGGCGCGCAAAAGAGGCTGAATTCAACGTTCCCGAACGGCATCCGAACTAGATAGGGAACTCTTTAGAGGTAGGGGCTCCTACCCTTTGTAGGTTCTCGCTATAGTTTGAAGTAACCGGCGCGGTTTTGCACCGTATTGAGCCAATTGCCTCACTCACTTTGGAGTGATTTTTGTCACCCTACTCTGGAATTTCTTGCTAGATAGCGACCGAGCGGATGAAAGTAGTCTAGTTTGTCCGTGAGATCATCCCTCTGCTCACGCCTTCGCCAAGCCTATGTGATGCCAGAAACGGTCGCCGCGCCCTCGTCCGACAGGCCGTTGAAGTCGGCGAAGAGGTCCGGCTGCAGGTCAGCGGCCTTCTCGTCGGCCTCGGTGCGCTTCAGCAGGTCGCCCACCAGCACCTTCGGGTGGACCTTCTCCTGAATGTAGAGCGGCGCCGCCTGCACCACGAGATCCGACCAATCCTGCTCGTCCTTGCCGCGCCACACAAGCTGCGGGTCCAGGTCCCGGTTGCGGCGCTCATAAGCCACCCACACCGAGTCCTGCTCCTCCTGTTTCATCACCGACTGATACTCGGCGGTGGGGATGTTCGTGCGCCGGGCCTCCTCGTGGGTGAGGGTCTCGATCTTCTTGGACGCTTTGGGCTTCCTAGCCATGCTCTACTTGCTCACCCTCCTTCGCTGAATGCCAATTCAAGTTCATCGGCCGCCGCCGCGAGACGCTGGTCACGGGTCCACAACCGTGCGTCGCCCGCCAGGACTGTAGATGCCAACATGTGTACATCGATGTAGCCAATACCCCGGCCCATCAGGGCGCGGCGCTCTATGAAGTCCAGAACCTCGGGCTCCGTCGCGGTCGGCGCCGCTGGTAGAACTCCCAGTAGCCGGAGCACTTCTCCCCGGTTCTTGAGGTTGCCACAGGCCAACTCGCCCAGTACGAATGGGTGCATCAAGACCTGCCCGCCCTCCAGCGCTATCACCAGCGCCGGTTCTCCAGAGCGCAGATGGTCGATCCAGACGGAGGTGTCTACCAGGATCACGCCGATTCGGGACGCCGGGGGACCGGCTGTAACTGCGTCTCGCTTCCTCCGAGCCGGGCGAGACGCCGGGCGCTTTCGCGTTCTACCAAGGCACGCAGCCCCTCGTGGATCAGGGCGGTACGCCCCTTCGTACCCGTGATGCGCTGGGCCTCTTCGAGCAGTTCATCGTCCAGGTTGATTGTGGTTCGCACGATACTCGCCTCCTTCGGCTGTGCGTGAAATATACATCATACGATGCGCACATTCATGCACAGGACGGGTGCTATTCGCTCGCAACCGAGACCCTTCCCCCTGGAGGGCCTCCTCTTCCGAAACGTTCTACTGGATGGTGGCGAAGGATATGTAGATCGCGACTACCACGATGGTTAGGACGATGACTATTATCAGCAACTCTCTCACAATGATTCCTCTCCGGTTATAGTCCCAGGGCGGTGTCGTGCTCTTGGAGCGCGTAGAGTCTGGCGTATAGGCCGCTGGACGCCATCAACTCCTCGTGGGAGCCACTCTCCGCGATGTGGCCGTCTTCTATAACGAGAATCTGGTCGACGGTCCGCACGAGCCTCAGTTCGTGGGCGATAACGAAGGTCGTTCGTCCCTCGGTGAGCACCCGCCAACTCTCTTCCACGGCGTCGGCGACTTCGGCGTCGAGACCGGCCTGCGGCTCGTCCAGGATCAGGACCGGAGTGTCCCGTAGCATCGCCCGCGCTATGGAGATCCGCTGCCGCTGCCCGCCCGAGAGGCTCTCTCCCCGCTCCGAGAGAAGCGTATCATACCCTTCTGGCATCTCCCGGATAAAACCGTCCGCCCCCGCGAGCTCCGCCGCGCGTTCTATCTCCCCGATCTCCGCCTCCGGCCTGCCGTAGGCTATGTTCTCCGCGACCGTCGCCCGGAACAACAACGGCTCCTGCGGAACGAAGGTCACGGAATCTCGCAAAGACTTGAGCGTGTACTTTTTTATGTCCTCGCCGTCTATAAAGACCCTTCCCCTCCTCGGGTCGTAGAGACGGACGATCAGGCCGGTTATAGTCGTCTTTCCGGCGCCGCTCACGCCCACAAGGGCAATCCTACTCCCGGCCGCGACCTCGAAGTTGACCCCGCGCAGCACATCCCCGGAATCCTCGTCGTAGGAGAAGCTGACATCCTCGAAGCTCACCCGGCCATCGAAGCGGGGCGCCGGGCGGGCGTCCGGGGCATCCTTTACAGTTGGTTCGGCGCTGAGGAGTTCGGCTATGCGCTCGCCGGAGACAAGAGAAGTGCCGATCTGGTTAGCCTGCCGGGAGAGAGACCAAAGCGGCGAGAGAAAGAGCCCTAGATAAGCCACAAAGACCGTAAGCTGACCGACTGAGAGGACGCCCGCTAGCACCTGCCGGGCGGCGACGTAGAGGATCAGGGCCGCCCCGAGACCCGCGACGGTCCCGAGCATGACGCTGAACTTAGCCTCGATCTTGGCTGAGTCCACGCTCGCTTTCAGGGACTCCCGGCTCTCATTTCGGAAGCGCTCCATCTCGTACTCCTCGCGCCCGAAGAGCTTCACCGCCCGGATGCCGGTTATCGACTCCTGGATCACCGAAGCGATGGCTCCCTCCCGCGTTCTTACGGTCCTCATGCGTTCGATCAGGGCGCTTCTGTAACGTCGGACGGCCAGGAACAGGAAAGGCACGACCAACAGCGCGAGTAACGTAAGCTGCCAACTCATCAACAACATGATAACCAGCATCCCGATCAAGATAGCGAACGAGGATCCTATCTCCACGATAGAGTCGACGAGCAAACTCCGCACCTCTTTCACGTCGCTCGCCACGCGGGTTATGGTGTCGCCGGTTCTCCGCTTGCCGTGGTAATCGAGCCCGAGCGCGTGAACCTTCTTGTAGAGCGCCTCGCGCATGTCGAAAACGGTCTCCTGGCCGAGCCTGTTCAGTGTGTAGCGCCGGTAGGAAGAGAATACCCGGCTCGCCGTGGAGATGATGACCAGTAGGAAAGCTATACCTCCAAGCAAGAGCGCCGGGTCGGAGAGAAAGTCCGGCCAGAAGTCCGGTAGCTGCTTTTTGCCCTTGAGAACGTAGTCGAGGGCGAGCGCCAGCGGCCACGGCTGGGCGAGGCTCGTTCCCGTCTCAAGGATCAGCAAAACAAGCGCCACCAGAAGCCCTTTGCGACGCGACCTCAGGAAAGGCACGAAGTTGGATAGCGTATCTCTCGTGCGCCTAAAACCGGCACCGTACTCGGCCAATCGTTCTCTCACGAGAATAGGATACCGCGACGCGGGCGGTTAGAATGTGTGCGCGATACCGGAGAAGCCGAAGCTGTTGGAGAACCGGAAGGAACAGAGTGGAAAGAAAGATCGTAGCAGCCGTCGAGGACCTGTTGTTCAAGAGCAAGATCCTCGAAACCGCCGACACTCTAGGCGTAGAGGCGAAGTTCCCGCGCAGCCCGGCGAAGCTGCTCGACGCCCTGCGCGACTCACCGCCGGACCTACTCCTCCTCGACCTCAACTCCGGACGCTTCGATCCGTTGGAACTCTTAAAGACCATGAACGCCGACGCGCACCTCAAAAGCATACCGACCGTCGGTTTCCTCTCCCACGTCCAGGCAGATCTCGCGCTCGCCGCCCGCGAAGCCGGCTGCCGGCGCATCATGGCCCGTAGCGCCTTCACCAGAGACCTCCCGAAAATACTCTCCGGCGACACCAAAGACGGGAACGGTCTTGGCCGCTGACGGGACTGAAAGGTCCGACGGAGCCTGGGAGCGCCTCTCCTCCGAAGAACTTCTCTCGACACCCTACTTCACGCTCCGTTCCGACCGGCTGAAGCTCCCGGACGGAGCCGTAAAAGACCCGTACTACGTGCTGGAGCGCCCGGACGCGGCGATCATCTTCCCACTGACGGAAGCGGGCGAAGTCATAATGGTCCGCCAGTACCGCCCACCGCTGGAGAGCTTCGAGCTCGGCCTTCCAGCGGGACTCGTCGAGCCGGGCGAAGACCCCGAGAAAGCTGCCTGCCGGGAGCTTGCCGAGGAGACCGGCTACGGCGGAGAAGAGTGGGAATTCCTGGCGTCCCTGGCCTCCTCACCGAGCCTCAAGGACAACTTCGCCCACCTCTTCCTGCTCCGCGACGCCGAACCCGCCTCCCCTCTCGACCCCGACGAGTACGAGCGGCTGGAGATAGTAACGGTCCCCCTCGATGAGTTGCTCGGCAAAGTCCTGGCCGGTGAGATAGTAAGCTCCAGCGGCGTCGCGGCTGTCATGCTCGCCCTCGAAAGGTTGGGGAGCTGAGGGCAGTGGGAAGAGATACGTACCCTGCTGGAGATAGACCGGGAGCCTGGGATGAAGACGAGTCAGAAGCCTTCATAGAGTTCGGGAGGGCGATGGTACCGGGCCGGGAGGAGATCGAACGGACAATGCTCGCCCTGATCCCCGCCGGACGCGACGAGCCGTTCGTGGGAGTAGAGATCGGTGCCGGCACGGGGTGGTTGAGCGAGGCGGTACTGCAAGAATTCTCCGGGCCCAGGATGATAGGCCTGGATGGCTCGCCAACGATGCTGGACAAAGCAGCCGAACTGCTGGCGCCCTACGGGGAGCGGGCAGATCTGCGGCCCTTCCGTCTGGAAGATTCCTCGTGGATAGAAGCTCTGCCTCCCGCGAGGGTCTTTCTAAGCTCCCTCGTGCTCCACCACCTCGACGGCCCCGGCAAACGAGAGCTGTTCGCGCGACTGCTCCCACGTCTCGAACCGGGCGGCGCGCTACTGTTCGCCGATTTGATGCAACCCCGGACGGAGCATGCCCGCAGACAATACGCCGCCTCGTGGGAACGGGAGATCGGTCAGCGCTCGTTGGAGATTCACGGTGATAGCCGCGCCCTGGAGTTCTTCGAGCGCGAGCGATGGAGTATCTACGAGTATCCGGATCCCATGGATACGCCCTCTACACTTCCCGAGCAGCTACGCTGGATGGAGGAAGCCGGATTCGAGGGAGTCGATGTTTTCTGGACGAGGGCCGGACACGCGCTGCTAGGCGGTTACAAACCCACTGGGTGACACAAAAAAGTCCGGACCCCTTTCGGAGCCCGGACTCGTGTCTCTCGCTAGTTCTGGTCTAGCAGGTGAAGGAACTGCCGCAGCCGCAGCCACCCTGAACGTTCGGGTTGTTGACGGCGAAGCCGGCGCCCATCAGGCCGTCGACGTAGTCGAACTCGCTGCCCGTGATGTACGGGACGCTCATGGCGTCGATCAGGACCTTGACGCCTTTGGCCTCCATGACCTCGTCGTCGTCGTTGATCTCGTCGTCGAAGTAGATAGAGTACTGGAAGCCGGAGCAACCACCGGGACGGACACCAATCCTCAGCCCGAGGTCCTCTTCACCTTCCTGCTCCATTAGGGACTTGACCTTCTCGGCCGCGTTGTCGGTGATGGTTATGACGGCGGTCTCTTGTTTCTGATCCATCAGCACCTCCGAGAATGCTGTAGTTGGGCGATCTTCTAGTCGGATGAATTATTACACTACTCCGTCTCAAGTTCAACGCCGGATCTTATCCAGCAACCCGCGCAAGCTCTTGGACACCCGTCTCCCGGCCCCCGCCAGCGCTCCTCTCGACCGGGCCAACAGAGAAGCCGGGTTGACAGCCCCGATCATCCGCCGCCAGCGGGGCAGCTTCTCGAACGAACGCACGGCCTCCCGATGCTCTTTCTCGCAAGGCTCCCGGTGGTCCACGGAGCCGCCGGAGTAGAGATGGCCGGAGTAACACCGGGCGAATTTTCGGAACGGCTCTTCTTCCACTCCTGCGGCTCCGGCGAGTAGCAACAGGCGTTCGGTCGGGGTGAGAGACGGCGAGTCGGCCAGCGAAGCGCCCGTCCCGCCGGGCGGGAGCACGTCCCGCAGGCGTCCGACGAGGTCTCCGTAGAGGTCCTCCGGTTTGCCGCGCGAGAGTAGCGCCCGCTTTCCTAGCGGCACGGCGGCTACCGCGAGGAGTGGCACGAACACGTACAGCGGCCACAGCGGCGCCCGCTCGACCGGCTTTTTCCGAGCAGGTTTCTTTTTGAGGTTGCCGGCGGCCGGAGTGTTGTCCAGGTTGACGCTGGGCTTGTTTTCCTGGATCGGCTGGCCTCCCGCAGGGCTGTTAGGGCGGTTGACAGGCGGTATAAGCTCTTGGCGGGCGGCCGGGGTGCTCGGGCGCGGGGCGTTTTTCTGCATAACGTTCGGGACGGAGAATCCGGGGGTCGGGTCGAAGGAGTACCAGCCGACGTTCGGGAAGTAGAGTTCCACCCAGAGGTGCATGTTGGCGCCGGTGATCATGTACTGATCCGGCCCAACTTTCTGGCCGCTCGTGGCGCCGTAAACCACCCTTGACGGGACGCCCATCTCCCTCGCGAGCAACGCCATCGAGGTTGCGAACTGGGTACAGAATCCTTGCCGCCCACTGCCGAGAAACGACTCTATGGCGTCGTTCGCCCGACGGTAATGAACGTCGAGGTTGTAGGTGAACCCGCCGTCGTAGAGCAGGTAGGTCTCTATGGCCCGCGCTTTATCGTAGGGCGTCCTGGTCCTGTACTTGCGGAGGATCTTCTTGGAAGTTTGGCCCACGACCGCCGGGGTATTGTCCGGGAGCTGCAGGAAGTTCCGGCGCACCGACGCCGGGTAGGAAGTTCCCGCGCTCTGTAGCTGCTTCGACGTGGGCTGAGGGACTTGGGAGAAGACCCTATAATAGCTTCCTTTCGCCAGCGGTTTGCCAACGGACCACGAGCCATCTGAGTTCTCCGTGGCGGACGGCATCGAGGAGTCGAGTATTTTGTACGCCCCGAACAAGTTGTTGGTCCTGGCGTTCAGGATCTCGACGCTCTGCACCACGGGATGGGTCTTTATGCCGGGGGCTATCTCATCACCGTAGCCTTTGCCGGGCTTGAGGGTATTGGTCCAGCGAACGCCGTCGAAGTAGTTGAGGGTCCCGGCGCGCATGAAGACCTGCTCGCTGCTGTTTACGCGCATAAGCTCGGATTCCCTGCCTTTGGTCAGGTAGTCCCCGACGTCGGCCTGCACCGCGAGCCGGGAGGTGTTGCCGACCCCGATCTGGGTCCACTCCACGAGCGGCGGTCGGATGGCGGCCCCCGCGACGACCGGCAACAAGAGCACGAGGGCGACTACCGCCCCCCCGGCCATAACGCCCGCGCTTTCCGTCTCTCCGCTCCATTCCGTCCTTCCCGTAGCCAGGAGCAGCGAGACGGCGGAGATCAGGAAAAAAGCAAAGAACGGCCCGGCGCCGTCCTCGAAGCTTATGGTGCTCAGAACGCCGATGGTGAGGCCGAGGATCGCGACGGATATTATGGGACTCCGCTCGTACAGCGTCGCCGAGGTCGCGAACGCCACCACGAGCATGACGAGCGGTATCAGGAGGACCAGGATGCCGGGCTGCAGGTCGTAGGGAACGCGCGCGGTGTACATGATTCCCGCCCCCTGGTAAACGTCGCCGCCTATCCACCAGAATAATTCCCGCCAGCCCCGAATGGTTACCGGCGGCCACCCGTACACCGCGAACAGCGTATAGAGTACCGTGGCCGGTAGGATCAGGACAAAGCGATACTTACCGGCCGAACCGACGAGCACGGCGACGAGCGCGGCGAAGAACATGGTCCAGAAGGCTCCACCCCCGGAAGCGAGGACGTGCCGGGAGCCGAAATCACCGTAAATGTTGCCGGTGAACAAGATGCTAAAAGACGAGCCGGCCGCCAGCACCGCCGCGTAGAGCGAACCCTTAACCCAGAGACCTCGCATCCTACCCACTCCCCCACGAAGACAGACTCGTCCCGGAGAGCCCCGCAACACCTTCCGGGTGGCGCACGATGCTGACCAGAGCCCCGGCCGCCTCCAGACGCCCGATGTTCCCCAAAAACTTCTCTTCGCGCTCCGAAGAAGCGCCCGCCCGGTAAGTATGCGAGGCGACCGCCACCACGACCACAGAGAGACCCATCCCTCTTAGCTTCTGGACGCTCTCGAAAAGCTCCTCTCCGAATGCACGGGAGATCAGCACGACCCCTTCCCCGAGTCTCTCGCGCTCTTCCCAAACGACGCCTCCAAGCTCTCTGTCTCCATCGGCCCTAACCGTCGCCAGCACGCCCATCGCCTCCCAGTAGGAAGCGCCGCCGGACCCGAAACGAGTGGCGCTCATCCTCCGGTCGGCGCACAGGAGGCGCGACGGCAAGTGCTCGTCCGACAGGTGGGTAAGCACGGAACCCGTCGCCGATACGGCGTCTTCTATCTCCCTTTCCGGGGCGCGGAGTCCCCTGCGGTAGAGGTCGAGCGCAACGGTGTAGCGGCGTGGGGCCTGGACCGCGAACTCCTTCACGACCAGCTCCCCCGTGCGGGCCACGCTCTTCCAGTGGATGTGGCGCCGGTCGTCCCCGATGCGGTACTCCCGCAGGTGGGCGAACTCGTCTCCCCGGTAGCCGTGAACACCCCGCGCCCCGGCGTCTACGCTCCCTCCCCTGAGCGGGAAATCCGGGAGCGGGTATACCTGGGGATAGACGGTAACCTCCGTCCGCTCCTCGAACCCTCGGGCGAAACGCAGCAGGCCGAAGGGGTCCACCGTCCGCACCTCGGCCGGACCAAGCTCGTAGACTCCCCGGCGGGCGAAGACGACCGGCGCCTCGGTCTCAGCCTCGCCCTTTCCTTTGAGGGCCATATCGAAGCTCCGGGGCTCCAGGAGGCGGTCCACCACCTCTACTTTAGAGCCGACGAGCCGCGGGCCGCCGGAGAGTTTCAGGTCCACCGTGGAGCGTTTCCCGGCGAATATCCTGGCTTCCGGTGGGAGGCTCCGGTAGAACCGGAGTCCCTTGGAACCGGCGAACCCGAGTAGAAATGCGGCGACAACGGCGGCCGCGAACGCGTAGCCGAGTTGGTAGAACTGGGTCGTGCCTATCAGGAAGGCGATCACGAGTATGAAAACCCCGATCAGGATGGCCTGCCAACCGCGGGCGGTTGGTCTCACCACCAGGCGCGAGGCTCCTTTATCCGGCAAAGTCCCTACACCGCCTCCGTCACCGGCACGGAACCGAGGATCTCACGCACGATGCCCTCCGCAATACTGCTTGCTCCACCGCCCGAGCCGTTGGCCGACTGGCGGGCTCCGGCGGATGGCACGAGACGGTGTGACAGGACAACCGGTGCCAGGGCCTTCACGTCGTCCGGAATACAGTAGGAGCGCCCCTCAGAGGCGGCGCGGGCTCTGGCGGCGGCCAAGAGCATCCGGCTGGCCCTCGGGGAAGCGCCGAGTGAGATGCCCCGGTGGTCCCTCGTCGCCGAAGTTACGGAGACCAGATACCTCAAGACGGCCTCGCTGGCGTGGACCTCCTCGACGAGCCGCTGCATCGCGAGGAACTCATCAAGGCTCACGACCGGGCTCAACTCGGCCGCCTGGTCCCTGGCGAGCCTCAGGAGGTCTACTTCCGCGTCTTCATCCGGGTAACCGAGGTCCATCTTGATCAGGAACCGGTCCAACTCGGCCTGCGGCAGCGGATACGTGCCCTCGTGCTCGACCGGGTTCTGGGTGGCGATGACGCCGAAGGGCTGTGCGAGCTGGCGGGTGTTGCCGTCGACCGTAACAGAGCCCTCCTCCATCGCCTCCAGGAGGGCGCTCTGGGTTTTCGGACTGGCGCGGTTGATCTCATCGGCCAGGACTATGTTCGCGAAGACCGGCCCCGCCCAGAATTCGAAGCTCCGCTCGCCCTGGTTATAGACGTTGAGGCCGGTAACGTCTGCCGGAAGGAGGTCCGGGGTGAACTGTATCCGCTTGAAGTCCGCCTCTATAGAGCGGGCCAGCGACTTGGCGAGGAGCGTCTTCCCGACACCCGGCACGTCTTCGATCAGGACGTGCCCACCGGCGAGCAAGGCCGTAACGGCCAAGATGATTCCCTCACGCTTACCCGAGACGGCACGCTCGACGTTGTCCGTTATCCGCTCTACGGTATCCGCGAAATCGTTGTAATCCAAAGAAGCCCCGCCATGCCTGCTAGACGACGAAAAAAGAGTATACCAAGCGATCCAGGATAGTCGGGGGCTTTTTATCACGGCCCTATATCTTGCCTTGGCTCGAGCGGGAGGCTGGAATCGGCGAAGACTGGACTCGGGGAGGCCGCGCGGGGTAGAGTAGAGGTTGGTGTGAGGGAGATGTCCGCCTCTCTTCGGGAGTCGGTACACGGTATCCAATCAGGGAGGTAGCGGTATGGAAATACTTTGCATAGGCGACCTGTTTCTCTCCTCGGAAGAGTTCAGAAAAGCCGTGGAGAAGGAGTTGGGCGACGCTGCTTCCGTCAGGGAAGTAACGTGGGCCGGGGAGAGGGCCGAAGATCAGCACCACCTCCAGCAGATCATGGAGGTAGACGGCCCGGAGGCCGTGCCGACGCCGGAGGAGATCGTCGAGGCCGTGGGCGAAGCGGAAGTCATAACGGTCCACTTCGCCCCGATTCCCGAAGCCGTCCTCAAGGCCGGCTCGAACCTCAAGGCCGTTGTCGTCGCCCGAGCGGGGACCGAGAACGTGAGCATCGAGGTTGCGAGTGAGCATGGTATCGCGGTCGTCAACCTGGTAGGCCGGAACGCCCCGGCGGTCGCCGAGCAGGCTATCGCGCTGATGCTGGCCGAGACCCGCGATATCGCGCGGGTGGACCGCGGCATCCGGGCCGGTGGGTGGCCCAAGAAGTTCCCCCAGGCACCCTACGACCTGTACGGGAGCACGGTCGGCCTTATAGGCTTCGGCCAGGTCGCCCGGCAACTGGCGCCCCGCATCTCGGGCTTCGACGTGACGCTCCTGGTTTACGACCCGTACGTGGATGCCGATACCATCGAGTCTTACGGCGGCGAGAAGGTGGAAGACCTCGGCAGGATCTTCCGTGACTCGGACTTCGTTAGCCTGCACGCACGCCTCTCGGACGAGACCCGCCGCTTTATCGGGCGTGAGCACTTCGAGATGATGAAGCCTACCGCCTACTTCATAAACAACGCGAGAAGCCGAATGGTCCGCTACGACGACCTGTACGAAGTTTTGAAAGAAGGCCGAATCGCCGGGGCCGCCCTCGACGTGCACGACGACGAGCCGCTCGGCGAGGGGAACCCCTGGTTGGATCTACCGAACGTGACACTCACGCCGCACTTGGCCGGTTCCACGACGAGCACTTGGGAGAACTCGGTAAGGATGACGGCCGAGGCGGTAAAGGAGATCTCCGAGACCGGAGAGGCGACGAACACGGTCAACGTCCAGGCGCTCGAAAAGAAATGAGCCCTTATCTGCTGGGCATCGACAGCGGAAACACGAACACGAAGGCGGTCGTGTTCGACGAAAAAGGTTACGAGCGGGGCGTGGGCAGCGTCAACAACAAGCAGATCAACCCGCACCCGCGCTGGGTCGAGCAGGACATGAACGTGGTCTGGGAGAGCGTCCAGAAGGCTGTCCGCGAAGCTATTCTCTCGGCCGGCATAGAGGGTAGCGACGTCTCAGCCGTCGGCGTATCGGGCCACGGGGACGGCGTCTACCTGGTAGACGAGAACGGGGAGCCGGTGCGCCCCGGCATCCAGTCCATGGATTCGAGAGCCCACGAACTGCTCGCGCGCTGGGACGAGTCCGGGGTTGGCGACGAGGTCCTCTGGTTCAACGGCCAGCGTCCCTTCGCATCTTTTCCGCCGACGCTGCTGACGTGGTTCAAGGAAAATCAGCCGGAGGTACTGGAGCGGACGCGTTGGGTGCTGTACGTGAAGGATTGGATCCGCTACAAACTCACCGGAGAGATCTTCACCGACCCTTCGGAGGCTTCGAGCGGCTTCACCGAAGTAAGGACCCAGAAATACTGCGACAGAGCTTTCTCCATCTACAACCTCGAAGAGGTTCGGGAGATGCTGCCTCCTATAGTCGGCTGCGCCGAAGTGGTCGGCGGGGTGACGGAGGAGGCATCCCGGCTCACGGGACTGAAAGCCGGGACACCGGTAGTAGGCGGCGCCCACGATGTGGATTGTTCCTCCGTCGGGGTGGGATGCGTGGAGCCGGGAGACCTGACCATGATCGCCGGTACCTGGAGCATAAACGAGGTCGTCAGTGACGAACCGGCCTTCAACGACGGGTCCGCCTGCCGCAACTTCGTCGAGCCCGGCCTGTACCTCAACCTATCCGCCTCCCCGACGGGCGCCACCAACCTGGAGTGGTTCGTTCGGCGCATGTGTCCGATGGAAGTCGAATACTCCAGGCAGATCGGGGTCTCACCCTTCGCGTTCGTCAACGAGGAAGTCGAGAAGGTGATAAATGAGGAGCCCCGCGTCTTCTACCATCCATTCCTCTACTCCTCCCCGCACGGCGACGACGCCACCGGGGGCTTCTTCGGCCTGCGCGGCTGGCACACCCGCGGCCACCTACTGCGCGCACTCCTAGAAGGAACCGTCTTCAATCACAAGACCCACGTGGACATCCTTAGAAACGCCTTCGACGTAAAGCGCATCCGGCTGACAGGCGGCGGCTCCGGCAGTGAGATCTGGTCACAGATGTTCGCCGACGCCCTGAACGAGACCGTCGAGGTCACGGGGGCCGGGGAGACGGGAGCTTTGGGCGCGGCGTTGTGCGCCGGGGTCGGGACCGGCGTCTACGACTCGCTGGCCGACGCAACCGGGAGCGTTGTCCGAAAGCTGCGCACTCACGAGCCCGACGCGAGGAACAGCGAGCGGCTCGCGGAAGCCTACGAGACCTACATGAGCCTCGTGGATGCCCTGGAACCCATCTGGTCCCGCACCGGCTGAAGAGCGAAAGAGGAGGCAAAGCTGCTAGCCGCCGTTTTCCGTGGTCCCGGCGAGTTGGATGTCACAGAAGTAGAGACGCCGGAGGCCGGTCCCGGCGAGGTCGTCGTCGAGGTCGGGGCCAATACCGTATGCGGCACGGACGTGCGCATCCTACGCGGTGAGAAGACCAGAGGCATAGGCCGAAACGTCATTCTCGGACACGAATTTTCCGGACGCGTCGCTGAGGTCGGGGAAGACGTATCGGGCTACGAGATCGGTGCGCAGGTCGTGATGGCTCCGGCGATAGCGTGCCACTACTGCTATTTCTGCAAACGCGGCATGGAGAACGTCTGCCTGAACAAGAAGATCATGGGCAACATCGTGGACGGTGGGCTCGCCGAGTACGCGCGCATCCCGGCGGACGCCGTGAGGGCGGGCAACCTCTTCGTGGCCGGAAAGGACCTTCCCCCGGAGCGGTTGGCGCTGACCGAGCCGCTCGCGTGCTGCATCAACGGCCGGGATAACTACCGGGTGGATCTCGACGACGTGGTCCTCATCCTGGGAGCGGGTCCGATAGGACTCTTCCATCTACAGTTAGCACTACTTGCCGGGGCGCGCACCGTGATCGTGAGCAACCGTTCCGAGGCGCGCCGCATCTTTGCCCGCGAACTGGGCGCCCACGTCACGCTGGATCCCACAAACGAGGACCTCTGGGAAGTGGTTGCGGAGCACACGGACGGGCTCGGGGTGGACGTGTCCGTCATCTGCGTCGGTAAGCCTGAACTCGTCAACGACGCCTTGCGGGTAACGCGCAAGGGAGGGCGCGTCAACGTCTTCGCGGGTCTTGCGGGAGATGGGTGGGCCGAGGTGGAGGCAAACCTCATCCACTACAACGAATTGGTGCTCACCGGGGCCTCCGATTCCAGGCGCCGCGACTACGACACGGCTCTGCGCCTGATCGAATCGGGAAGCATAGACACGGAACGGATGGTCACCCACCGCTTCCCGCTCAGAGACGCGGAAAGAGCGATCGAGACTTCGGCCGGCGGCGAGGGCGTCAAGGTGGCGATAGTACCGTAACAGCGGCTCCCGTTAGAAACCTGAGATCCAACCGATTATCCGGATATATTTTCGCGCGGCGCGAATAGAGAATCGGTTCTCTGCTTCATTTCCACTGTAAACTGGTGGCTGGAAGAGTCCGACACGGAAAGGTCGAGCCTGTTATGCGTCTGGTGATCATTGGTGGGGTTGCAGCCGGTACAAAGGCGGCGTCCCGCGCCCGCAGGGTAAACCCGGAGATGGAGATCTCCCTGTACCAGGAGGAGCCGGAGGTTTCGATCTCCGAGTGCGGCTTACCGTACATCATCGCCGGCGTCGTGGAAGAACGGGATCGCCTTATAGCCCGAACCCCGGAGAAGTTCGCGGAGAAGGACATTGAGGTCCTGACCCGCCACCGGGTCGAGCGTGTAGATACGGATAACAAGACTCTCTCCGTCCGAAACCTCGCCACCGACGAAGTCTTCGAGGACGCTTATGATCGCCTGATCTTCTCTACCGGCGCCCAGGCTGCCGTCCCCCCAATCCCCGGCGCGGACACGAACGGCATCTTCGAACTCCGCTTCCTGACGGGCTACGACCGGATCCACGAATACATGCAGAAACATTCTCCTCGGAAAGCAGTCGTGGTCGGCGGCGGATACATCGGGCTGGAGGTCACCGAGAACCTCTGCCGCCTCGGCCTGGAAGTCTCCCTGGTGGAAGGCGTGGACCGGGTCGCGAACGCCTACGGTCAGGAGGTCTCAGGGAAGATAGAGGAGCACCTGAAAGAGAAAGGCGTCGCCATCTTTACCGGAGAGAACGTCGAAGAGTTCGTGGGTGAAGATAGGGTGCGGAGCGTTCGGTTCGGCGGGCGGGAAGTCGAGGCGGATCTCGTCATTATGGGCGTCGGGGTAAAACCTCGCGTGGACATTGCCGAAGAAGCTGGCGTCGGGATCGGGGCCACGGGGGCCATCCGGGTTGATAAGCACATGAAGACAAACGTGCCGGACGTGTGGGCCGCCGGGGACTGCGTCGAGTCCACGAACCTGGTCAGCGGCGAGGCGGGTTGGGTCCCGCTCGGCGACACCGCCAACCAGATGGGGCGCGTCGCGGGCACCAACGCCGCCGCCGGGGAGGACGTTCTCGAGTTCCCAGGCGTGCTCGGGACCGGCATCTTCAAAGTCTTCGACCTCGGGGTCGCCAAGACCGGCCTCTCCGAAAAAGAAGCCGGGGACGCCGGTTTCGAGGTCGTGTGCGCCACGGTCGAGGCGAGGAATCGGGCCGCCTACTTCCCCGGCTCGGAGAAAGTTCTACTGAAGTTGATCTCCGACGCCGAGACAGGCCGCATCCTGGGCGCCGAAACGGTCGGGGGCGGCTCGGACAGGCTCGTGGACGTGTGCGCCACGGCGATCTGGAGCGGCCTCTCCTACCCGGACCTGGTCAACATAGACCTGGCTTACGCCCCACCCTTTGGCCCGACCCTGAGTCCAGTCATCCAGGCCGCGACCGTACTATCCGGCAAGTTCGATAAACAGGTTAAGGGCGTCCGCGCCTCGGACTAAGCTGGTCAGCACTTCAGCTTGTAAGCTATCTTTTTTGGGCAACGAGGCATGAGCCGTGGGGCGCAACGCTCTTCACAGCTTGTGGCAAGGCTTCCGCCCAGAGTACGCCCCTCGTTGCTGACAAGCTGATGAGCCGCCGGAGGCGGCATGCTGATTAGCTGACCAGCTTTAGAGGCTGACTAGCTGCTTAACGCCACCCGAGCGTCGCCAGATCCAACCTCTCAGCCTCTTCGCCCGTTAGCGACCACCCGAGCGCGCCGGCGTTCTGGCGAGCCTGGCGTTCGTTCTTCGCTCCGGGGATGGGCAGGACGTTCTTGCTCGTGACGAGCCAGTTTAGGGCGACCTGGGCCGGCTGCTTCTCGTGGGCTTCGCCGATCTCACGCAGGATGTTCACGACCGGCTCTATCTTCCTCAAGTTCTTCTCCCCGAAGCTCTTGCCGAAGCGCCGCACGAGGCCGGAGGGCTTGTCGCCGGGGTTGTACTTGCCCGTGAGGAGCCCCTGGGCTATCGGGCTGTAGGCGATCAGGGTGACATCCAGGCCGCGGCAGGCTTCGAGGACGCCGTTCGTCTCTGGAGCCCGCTGGAAGAGGCTGTACTCTACCTGGTTCGAGGCGAGCCGGATATCGTGGGAAGCGAGCCGGTCGTGGGCGCGTTTCATTTGCTCGACGCCGTAGTTACTGACCCCGACCTGGCGGACCTTACCCTGCCGTACCGTCTCGGCCAGGGCGTCCATCAGGCCTTCAATCTTGATGAAGGGGTTCGGAAAGTGGATCTGGTATAAGTCTATGGTCTCGATCCCGAGCCTCTGAAGGCTCTTGTCCACGGCGTCCAGGAGGGATTTCGGGCTGAGACGATACGGGAGCGGGGCGAACTTGGTGGCGATGACCGGCGTCTCCTCGAAACCGCCCTCGCGCAACAACTCGCCGATGATCCTCTCGGAGGCGCCGTTGCCGTAGATCTCCGCAGTGTCGAAGAGCGTGACACCCTTCTCAAGGGTCGTTCGGAAAGCGTCCCCCACGTCCTGGCGATCGTACTCCTTGCCGTAGCCCCAGAGTCTGGTCGTCCCCCAGGCCCAGGCCCCGATCCCGAGCGGCGGCACCCTCAGATCTTCACCCAGGTTGATAGTAAGCTCGCTCTGCATAAGGACCTCCATCTAGCTAGAACATCCAACAGATGGTACAGCACGATGGTGCTCTATCATGCTACTAATGTAAAGCCTCTCCACTAGGAGACGTACTCAACCTTCCAGGCACAACCCCCTCACGGTCGAGACTAGATCTTCTAGCGCCCGTATGTTGACATCTAGTTGGTCCGCATTTTTCCCTATCCGTCCCAATACATCGGTGACCGTTTCGATGAAATGTTCCGGGCGGCGGGCGAATGATTCGACGGTTTGGATCGAACCCTTCTCGTTAACGAAGTACCGCTCATTCAAGGTGAACAGCACCTGTACGAGACAAGCCACGCACCTGAACGCACAGCCTGCAACGTAGAACGTATCGCCACGCCGGGCGGACTTTCGGGCGGTGTCGAGGGCGAAGCCTGCTTCCCACAACTTGCTCTGAATTATTGCTCTCTTCAGCGCCGGTGGATACTCCGCGACTAACCACTTTAGACGTTTCAGTTCGCCATCGTCGTAGAGGATCCTGTTGTAGTGAACTTCTCCTAAATACATGTGGTTGTGGAACCCATGCGGATGGCCCGGCTGGTAGTGGCAAGTTGGCTTCCCGACCCGGCATTCTTCGATAGTCTCGGCTACCCGGTCGAGGTCACGGTAGAGCCAGTCTACGCGGCGGTTTTCTATTTGGAGCCATCCGCCGCCGTTGATCCAGGGGCCCCCAGTCCCCGAGGTCGGTGACAAGATCCGGCAGGTGGCGGTCATCCAACTCTTTTGCAAGCAGGCGGAGAGCGTCGGTCGAGGGTGGATCCTCCGGGTGGTAGTAGATCCCGATGTCTATATCCGAGTCGGGGTACGCCTCTCCTCTGGCCCGCGAGCCGCCGAGCGCCACAGCGGCCACTCCATCGACTTCTCCGAGGCGATTGGCGACCTTTTCAGCCGGATCCAACACTCCACTCAACCTAGATACAGGTCCAGGAAGGCGGCTATCTTTGGGTAGGCGTCGAGGCGGTTCTTGAGCTTGGCGAGACCGTGGCCCTCGTCTTCGTAGAGCAGGTACTCGACTGCGCCGCCGTTCTTCTTCACGCGCTCCACTATCTGCTCGGCCTCTCCAACCGGCACGCGGGGGTCGTTTTTGCCGTGGATCACCATGAGCGGCGCCGTTATGTCCTCGGCTTTGTGGATCGGGCTGATCGACTGGAGGAACTCGCGGTTCTTCTCCAACGACCCGTACTCCGGCTCTCTCAACGCCCGCCGGTAACTGCCGGTATTCTCAAGGAAGGTGACCATGTTGGCGATCCCGACGATATCCACCCCGGCGCTCCACAGTTCCGGGTACTCCGTGAGGGCTGCGAGCACCATGAAACCTCCGTAGGAACCGCCCATCACGGCGACCCGTTCGTGTCCTGCTCCCCTGAGCCAGTGCACCGCGTGCGCCAGGTCCCTGACCGAGTCCATCCGCAACTCCACGTCGTCGAGGTGGGTGTAATTCTTGCCGTAACCGGTCGAGCCGCGCACGTTCGGTGAGAATACGGCATATCCTCGGTGCAGGAGATACTGCGTGACCGGCGCGAAGAGCGGCCGCGACTGGCTCTCCGGTCCACCATGGACGTTAACGATGACCGGGGCATTCCCGGAAGAATCCTCCGGCTCGTAGAAGAGGGCCGGTATCTCTCGGTCGTCGAAGCTCGGGTAGTGAACGATCCTGGGACGGCGGAAGGTGGCGCGTGGGATTCCGGCCGTCGAGGAACGGGTGAGGCGGCGCGGTTGACCATCCGGAAGGTCCACGACCCACACGTCCGTGTTACGGTCCGGTCCAGCCATAGTGTAGGCAAGCTTCCGGGAGTCTGGGGAGAACTCGAAATCCCCGAGGACGCCTCCTGGCAGTTCCAGATCCGGCATGCGCCGGCCACTGCCGTTGAAGAGCATGAAGTCCGAGTAGCCTTCCACGTTGCGGCTCGCCAGAAGGTAACGCCCGTCCCCGGACAACTCCACGCTCTCTACGTCCCAGTCGTCAAGGGTGAGGTATCTGAGATCCAACGTGGAAAAGTCGAGGTGCGCGAGCCGCGAGAAGTCCCCATCCCTGTCAGTCGCCAGGTACGCTCCGCTCCCATCCGGCGTAACGTTAACGTTCGAGAAGAGCGCTTCGTCCTCGTGTGGGGTCAGGAGCGTGGCCTCGCCGGTGGCGAGATCGAGACGGTACAGTTCGTTGTCCAGGTTGGATCGGTAGCGGGCGACGATCAGGTAAGACCCGTCCGGACCCCAGTCCGCAACCCCGTGATACCCGGAGACTTCCCAGACCATCTCCGGCTCGCCGTCGAGGTCCTGGACGTAAACGTCGAAGTCCGTGCCGTTGCGCCGGGTCGCGGTATAGGCTATACGCCCTCCATCCGGCGAAAATCCGCCGAAGTAGTGGATGGCGTCCGGCTCTCGCGTGAGGTCACGCTCCTCCCCGGCGGAGCTTTTCAACAGAAATATCTGCGCCCGCTCGTTACCCCCGACATCCATGTTGAAGACGAGGGCATCGTCTGCGGGCGAGTACCGCGCCCCCATGACCCGCTCCTCGTGGAACGTCAACTGATCCGGCCAGCCGCCCTCCGCCGAAACCTCCCAGACCTGCGGCACGCCGGTAATGTCCGTCAGGAAAGAAACCCGACGTCCATCAGGAGACCAACTCGCCCCGTAAGCGCCCCGTATCCTCAGATACCTGGCGAAATCATAAGCCATCTACTAACTCCTCTCTAGCACAAAACCGGATTGAACCACATCAGCCCGAAAACTTTTGGAACCCAAAACCCGCTCTTTCTACCTTGTTCCATGCTTAATAGCACGAATTTTTCAACCTGCCGTAATCCTCCAAACAATCGGCAGATAACGGATCACACCTTAAATCGAGCACACAACATGTTACGAACGCAATGTGAACCAGGACACCATCGGACCTATTGCTACTCCTTGTAATGGAAATCTTCTTTGTTATGCTTCTGGCTCGTAAGTAAAAGCTACAAAGAGGGGGGCTCTTTGAAGTCTATTCTCAAGGTAATGCTGGTTGCTGGCGTGATGGTTTTGGCATTGGCGGCTACGCAGAAGGATGCTTCGGCGCATCCGCTGGTCTCTAGCTGGTACGGGCCGGGGTTCCAGGGTGCTACTACGGCGAGTGGTGAGCCGTTCAATATGTACGACTACACCGCCGCAAGCCCTTATCTGCCGCTCGGGACCGAGTTGCGGGTTTGCTATCAGGACTGCGTAACCGTCCGGGTCAACGACCGGGGTCCGTACGTGTCTGGTCGCAACCTGGACCTCTCCTACGCGGCTGCGCAGGCCGTTGGGCTCTATGGGGTCGGCACGGTAGACGTGACGGTACTCAGGTACGGCTACTAGGCAGTAGCGGAACTACCACGGCAATGCGAGAGGCGCGGCGGGCAACCGTCGCGCCTCTTCTCGTGTGACAGCGTAGTGTATGAAAGGTCGATACTTCGGCAACTCCATTCCGGAGATGCTCAAGACCTTCGGACATCTTCTGCA
>JBBPZK010000007.1:0-3616 GCA_038199155.1 Rubrobacterales bacterium
AAGACGCCGGTGGAGATGGCCGGGAAGGCGATAGAGTCAACCGAGTTTTCTTCGGCGAGAGTGAGTGAGTTACGATAACAATTCGCCAGAAGTTCCGCCTCGGGGTGGTCGCTACCATAGACTGGGCCGAGAGTGTGGATGACGTAGCGGTTCGGGAGGCCGTGGGCGCCGGTTATGACGGCCTGGCCGGGTTGAATTGGGGCGAGTTTGCGGCTCTCCTCTTCGAGGCCGGGACCGGCGGCGCGGTGGACGGCGCCCGCCACCCCTCCCCCTCTCAAGAGATCCGCGTTCGCGGCGTTGACGATCGCCGCCACATCGCCTTGGGTGGTTATGTCTCCCTGGACGCATTCGACTTCCACGCCGTTGGTCTCGCGTTTCATGCTGGGATCGCCTGCTCGCCGCCGCGCCACACAGCTTGGACGGAGAGGTCCGGGGCGAGCACGGCGACATCGGCGTCATAGCCGGGGAAGAGGCGGCCTTTCCTACGGCCCTCTCCTACGAGCCGGGCGGGAGCGGTCGAGGCCATGCGTACAGCTTCAGGGATCGTGCAGCCGGTGAAGGCGAGGATGTTCTGGAAAGCTTCGTCCATCGTCAGGACGCTACCGGCGATCGCGCCGCTTTCGAGCCTCGTGACGCCGGCCTCTACGTGGATGGTCCTGGTCGCGAGGGCGTACTGCCCGCCGCCGACGCCGGTCGCGGCGGTTGCGTCAGTGACGAGGCAGACACGATCCGGGCCGAGCATCCGGAAGGCGAGCCCGACTACCTCCGGGTGGACGTGGAGCCCGTCGGCGATGAGGCCGCAGACGACCCTCGGATGGGCGAAGGCAGCCCCCGGAATCCCCGGATGTCGGTGGTGCATCCGGCTCATGGCGTTGAACAGGTGGGTGACGCTCGCCGCCTCTCTGTCGAACGCTTCGTAAGCGAGCTCGAACGACGCGTCAGAGTGTCCGGCGGAGACCGCGACTCCCCGGTTACGGGCGAGCGTCATTAGTTCTCTGGCTCCTTCCAATTCGGGGGCGAGGGTGAGCATCCTTACCGGCCCGAGGTCGAGGAGATGTGCGAGCAGGTCCACGTCCGGCGGCACGACGTGGGAAGCGTCGTGCGCTCCCCTCTTCTTCTCGCTTATAAAAGGGCCTTCGAGGTGGATACCGAGGACTTCAGCGCCGGTCGAGAGTGGGGCTCCGGTGGCGGCGGAGATCTCCGGCAGCGCCTCGCGGTAGAGGTCTTCGGGAGAAGAGATCACGGTCGGCAGGTAGGAGGTCGTCCCGGTGGAGAGTAGTTTTCCGGAAAGCTCCAGTGTGCGCTCCGGCTCGGTTGCCGCGTCTATACCGAAGCCGCCGTTGACTTGCAAGTCAACGAAGCCGGGAGCCAGTAGCGAATCGGGGTATTCGATAATCTCGTCGGCGGCTGCGGCAAGCGAGGTGTCTCTGGCTACTTCGCGGATGGCGCTACCTTCGATCAGGAGGCTCGCCTCGGGCCAGACTTCGTAGTCCGTGACGACGTTTCCAACGAGCGCCACCCTTTTCATCCCACTCTCGCTCATCTCGGGCTCCCCCTCTCTAACAACCGCGCTACCTCCCCAACTCTACACCGGCGGGCGTGTTTCCGTGTCCTATACCTTCTCCGGCGTCGGTGTTTCGTGGACGAAGGCGTCTACGGTGGGACCGGGCCGGGCGTCGGGTACCCGTGCGAGCAGGATCAGGCCGGCCAACATCACGAGGGCGAGCGAGCCTATGGAGATACGATACGAGAGCGACTCTCCGAGGCCGCCGAAGACCACCAGCAACGCGCCGGTGAGCAGAGGCCCCATTATCGCCGAGAGCCTGCCGACTATGCTGTAGAGGCCGAATGACTCGCCGAGCTTCTCGGGCGGGGAGAGGGCGACGAGCATCACCCGGCTCACGGTCCAGGTCGCCCCGAGTGCGATGCCGACCAGCGGCCCGGCCACGAGCAACATCCAGGGAGCTACGGCGAAGGCGGCGACCAGGATGGCGACCATCCAGAGCGCGAGGACCGCGAGCAGCGCCCTTTTCGGCCCGAACCGATCGGAAGCGTACCCGAAGCCGACTGACCCGACCGCCGCGAAGACCGTCGAGAAGAGAAGTAAGTTCCGGATCTCCCCCGCATCCATGGCGAAGACCTGCCTCCCATAGAGCGACATGTTGGTAACGGCCGTGTTGGCCGCGTCCGTGTATAGCAGCGTCGCCACGATAAACAACCCGAGCCCGCCGCTCCCCCGGAAGTTCCTGACCGTCGAGACGATCTCCTGGAAAGCATCGCCAAAACGGAACGGCCGGGGCTCTCGCACCGCCCGATCCGGGACGAGCAAAAAGGCCGGCAGGCTGAAGACCAGATAGAGAACGGCGGTCGGCAAGAAAGCGTTCGCGTTATGACCGGGTCCGGCCTGGATCCAACCACCAAGAGGACCGAGCAAGGCACGCATGGCTTCCGGCCGGGTGACGAAGACAGTAAGTGTAAGCAGGGCGATAATGCTGCCGACATAGCCGAGGGAGATCCCATACCCGCTGATACGCCCGGCCTTACGCCCGACCGAAACACTCGGCAATAGCGCGTTGTAGAAGACGAGCGCCGACTGGTAGGCGACTGCCGCCAATATAAAGAGCGTCACCCCGGCGGCGACGCCACCTGCAAGCGTCAGGGTGACGGTTGCCGCGACCGAAAGGATAGTCAAGAGCATCAGGTATGGCGTACGGCGCTGGCGGAGGTCTGCCAGCGAACCCAAAAACGGGGCGCTGACGGCGACGAGGACGGCGGATGCGGCGACGACGTAGTTGTAGAAGCCCGCGCCCGCGCCCAACTCGTCACCGAGCCACAGGGGGAAGAAGTAGCTCAGGATGCTGATCGAGAAAATCGTATTGGCGAAGTCGTAGAAAGCCCACGCCCAGACCGCGAGCGCGGAAGCCTTCCCCTCTCGCGCGGCTGGCTGCGGGTCCCTCACCTCGCCCGGAAGTATACAGCAGTCGGCTAGATGGCCGGAAGCCCGGCGACTACCCCAACTCTATCTACCCGAAGAAGGTCTGGTAGAGGAGGAAGATGTTCAGGGAGATGATCAGGACTGAGACGATCCAGGCGACTACGGTGGTCACACGATGGTTTACAAGAGTGCCCATCAAGCCCCGGTTGCTGCAGAAGAGGATCAGGGGTATGAGCGCGAAGGCTATCCCGAAGGAGAGCACCACCTGGCTCAGGATCAACGCGCGGGTCGGGTTGACGCCGAGGGCGATGATGACGAGCGCGGGTGTCATGGTTATGAGACGCCGCAACAAGAGCGGTATCCGGTAGTTTATGAACCCCTGCATGATGACCTGCCCGGAGAGGGTGCCGACAGTGGAGCTAGCGACGCCGCTCGCCAAGAGGCCGACGCCGAAGAGTATGGCCGCGGCCGGTCCGATCACGTTCCCGAACTGGTTGAAGGCCACGTCGAGGTCTTCTATGTGGAGGCCCTTGGCGTGGAAGAGGGCGGCGGCGGTTATAAGCATGCTGGCGTTTATGGCCCCGGCTATGACCATCGCGATCACGATGTCCATGAACTCGAAGCGGAAGATCTTCTTCCGTTCCTCCTCATTTCTCCCCACGACCCGCCGCTGCATCACAA
>JBBPZK010000008.1:0-12116 GCA_038199155.1 Rubrobacterales bacterium
ATAAACGGAGCGAGGAACAGCCAGATCCCCCCGAGAAAAGTTAGTATGGTCGTCAAGATTCCTATGCGTGCGAATACCGGCATCTTTACCGATCCCTCCTTTCGGGGTCAGCCTGACGACTGACGAAGTTGTTGTTCTGGGAGACTGGTTCGCCGTCCCGACGCTGCTGCTGGTCCTGCATGTCCCTGAGCATGGCGTTTACGAGCGGCAACAGCACCTGCTCGACGTCCGTCTGCTGGGAAGCTTCCTCTTCGGCGGCTTCCGGCTCTTCTTCCTGCTGGGGCTCTTCTTCCTTGGATTCAATAATGCCCCGGTTTTTTAGATCCGCGACGAGTCCCAGGATGAACATGACGAGACCGATGACGGATAGCACGATCAGGCCGATGCCAGACCAGAAGTCCGTGTACGTAGCGTTTATCCAATCCGCCCCGTCAGGCTGGTAGGCGAGGGCCGTCGGGGCGAGCATCAGCCACGCTCCGGCGACTATGCCCAAGAGCGACCCCACCGCCCCTATAAAGTATTTCGTCATCTACTGGCTCCTTCCTGTACTGGTTTGTCTTCGTCTCTCTCACGCAGGTATCCGGTCAATAGGTCCTGGGAGAGCGGTTTTAGGATTTCTTCGTTGGCCCTGAGCGCCCGTTCTTTTTCCGTGGCGTCTCCGTTTGGCGAGACCAACTCGGAGACGGCGTGCAGCAGGTTCGGGGAGTCTCCGTTGGCGCTCTGGACGCGCCGGGCGATGTAGGCGAGCGCGACGCCGGTTAGCAGCGTGTCCCGGTGGCCGTCTCTCTCGACGCCGGCAGGCATGGGCTGGCGCGCGTCGCCCTGATTCTCCAGTTTAATATTCTTCATCATCAGCGCCCCGCCGATAGAGCAGATCACGGCCACGAGCACGAAGACGAAGCCGTTGTGGATAGAGCCCTCCAGAGACTGGCGGGCGGTACGGATCACGGCGCTTACCACCTGATCTCCACCTGGAAACGCCGACGCAGCTTTTTCGAGCGCCCGACGCGCCTGATCGCTCACCAAAGCCTGAGGATTCCCCAGTGCCGAGACGATGCGACCCGGTGCCTGACGCGGGGCATTGTCCGCGAGGTTATTAGCGTAGCCCTTTGTTACGAGGGAGCCTATGACCGCCGTGCCGACCGTAGAGCCGAGCGAGCGGATGAACTGCGTCGCCGAAGTCGCCACACCTATGACCTTCTTGTCCACCGTGCTCTGTACCGCAAGTGTGGCGGTCGGCATGATGAGGCCGAGGCCGAGGCCGGTCACCGCCAGGAAGAGCGCGACCTGAAGCTGGGTCGAGTCAACGTTCAGGGTGGTCAGGAGGTAGACGCCGAAGGACATCATCACAGTCCCGAACAGGGTGAAAGGCTTGATACGCTTGACGCGGGCGATGATCTGGCCGCCGACTATACCGACTAACGTCATCGAGAGGACGAGCGGGGTGATAACAGCCCCCGAGCCGGTCGCCGTCTTGCCGAGCACGCCCTGCACGAACAGCGGCGTGTATAGGATGATGCCGAACATCCCGATACCGACGAAGAACATCAGTAGCGCCGCCGAGGTAAAAGTCCGGCTCTTGAACAGAGACAGCGGTATTACCGGCTCATCGGCGCGAAGCTCTATCAGGATGAAAGCCGCCAGCAGCACGCCCGAGACGATGAACCCTATCACCACGCGCGTCGCGTCCCAGGCGTCTCCCTGGCCGACCCAAGAGAGGGCGAGGAGTAAGGAGACGACGGAGGCGGTTATGGTGACGGCCCCGAGGTAGTCGATCTTCACCCGGCGTCGAACGCCGCTCTGGGGAAGCACTATCGGGAGGATAAACAGCGAGAAGATGCCCAAAGGCAGGTTGACGTAGAACACCCACCGCCAGGAAAGGTTATCCGTGATCCAACCGCCAAGCGTAGGCCCCACGACGCTCGAAAGCGCGAATACAGAAAAGAAAATCCCCTGGAACTTGGCCCGCCGCGCAGGGTCGGGGAAGATGTCGGCGACGCTGGTGAAGATGTTCGAGAAGATCATGCCGGCCCCGAGCCCTTGCAAACTCCGGAACAGTATAAGTTCGGTCATTCCCCACGCCGCCCCGCACAGCACGCTCCCGAGGAGGAAGATGAAGATCCCGCCGATGATGAAATACTTTCGTCCGTACACGTCGCCGAGCTTCCCGATCACCGGGATCATGGCCGTGGAAGCTAGAAGATAAGCGGTCGTTACCCAGGCATACTGGTCGAAACCCTTCAGGTCCGCGATGATCTTCGGGAGCGCCGTCCCGACTATCGTCTGATCCAAAGCCACCAGGAACAACGCGAGCATCAACCCCGCAACCGCCAGTACAGTCCCGCGCCTGCCCGGCATATCCTCCCGCTTCACGGTTGTGGCCGCAACGCTCATAAACGTCCTCTTTCGAGTTTAGAGTCAATCACTGTAAAATCCTCCCGAATCATTCTTTCATCGCCCCGGCCAGCAGGACGAGCATCCGACGCAACTCTTCGAACTCTTCTTCGCTCATGACCTCCCGGATGCGGCGATGGAGCTCTTCGTTGACCTGCGGCGACTTCGCGAGCAGTTTCCTGCCTTCGTCCGTCAGGTACAAGCGGACGACCCTGTTATCCTCCGGATCGCGCTCCCTGAGTATCATCCCCTCGCGCTCCATCGCCTGAACCGTGCGGGTGACGCGCGAAGGGTCCATCTCGTACTCCTGGCTCACCTCGCCCTGGCTGATCCCATCACTCCGATCGAGCATCTTCAAAAGGAACCACTTCATACCAGCGATACCCGTCTCGCGCTCGACAGTCTGGATCGTCCGCTTGAACGATATCGCCAACGGTGCCACGATCGGGTCCAGAGCCTCCTCCAAACCCGCGAAAGAGCCTTTTTCTTTACTCTCCATAGCTTCCTCGTCTTTGTAACCACTAGTCATACCAAGTAATTGTAAGAGTAATATTTGCGTTGTCAATAGTTGAAATAATAAAGTTTACACTTGCACGCTTTCGTACGATTTCTGGCTTTCCGGGGTGGAGCTTCTAGCCACCGATACGATCGGAGAAGAAGGCGAGGGTGCGGCGCCAGGAGTCTTCGGAGGCTGCCGGGTCGTGGGCGCGGCCCCGGTCGTTGAAGAAGGAGTGGCGGGCGCCGGGGTATACCTTTATGTCGTGCGGGACGTCGTGGCGGGTGAGGCGTTCGTCGAGGTTGCGGGCGGCTTTGGCGGTGAAGTCCTTTTCCGGGTAGGAGCCGACGACCGGGCAAGAGCGGGAGGCGGCTTCCAGAGGGCGCGGGTTTGCGCCGTAGTAGGGAGCGATCGCTTTTAGGCGGTAGTCGGTGCAGGCCCAGGCGATGGCGAAACCGCCGCCCAGGCAGAAGCCGATGGCGCCGAGCCGCTCGCTGTCTACCTGCGGCATCTCGGAGAGATGGGTTAGGGCTGACTTGAGGTCGCGGATGCCGCCGTGATCCAGGGAGTTCAGGAACATGCCGCCCATGAACCGGGCCATGCACACGGCCCGGTTGCGGCCCGAGAAGAGGTCCACGGCGAGCGCGGTGTATCCTTCTCCGGCGAAGCGTCCGGCTATGTCGCGGATGTTGTCGTTGAGGCCGAAAATTTCGTGGATCACCACGACGCCTGGAAACGGGCCGTCACCGTCGGGGAGGGCGAGGTAGGCTTCGAGTTGCTCCGGGCCGGAAAGGAAGGTAAGCGTACGGGTTGTCGGCACGGTAAGTCCTCCGCTCTTTCTTCTATCAGGTGCTCTTGCTGGTGGTATCCTTGCGGTCCCGGAGACGCTTGAAGAGGAGCCAGACTACGATCAGGAACATAATGGTGTGGCTCGCTATGAAGAACTGTTGTCCATAGTAGAGCGGGTTGTGGTAGGAGACGGGACTTCTCCAGGTCCAGTCCGTGATCGGCCAGAAGAGTGGGCGGGTGTCGTCTACGTGGGTCAGGAAGTCTACTAGAGTATGGCCGAGCCAGCCGATCAGGAACCACAACAATATCCCGCGCGGGTCCCGGCGTCCGAGGCGGAGCGCGGCGTAGGCGCCCAGCAGCGCGACCACCGGCACTGCCGAGTGGAGCGCGCTGCCCGTGCCTCCGAAGGGGCCGGTGAAGTAGATGGAGTCCAGGGTCCCTTGGGAGTGCATAGACTCCCAACCGTCCGTCAAGAAGGCTGACCCGACGTAGTATGCCGTGCCGGCGAAAGCCGGCAGGTCCGGGAAGGCCGCGCCGACCGCACCCGCTATCCCGGCTGCCCGTCCCACCTTGACACCGTGCTTCGCCAGAGCCCAGGTAAAGAATGAGTGGGCGTAAGTCTCCACGCTACTCTCGCGCTCTGGCTATCTCCCGCTCCTCACGAGGTTCAGGAGCCGCCCTCCATCGGGAGGCCAGCGTTTTTCCAGTCTTGTTTTCCTCCGGCGTATTCGAGGACGTTCTCGTATCCCATGGCCGCCAGTTCACGGGCGACCCTCTCGGAGGCGTGTCAGTTGAAGTTCGAGCAGTATGTTATGACCTCGGTCGCCTTATCCGGGGCCACCTCTTGCGCCCGGTCCATGTCCGAGAACTGGAGCGCGCCAGGCAAATGTCCCCGCTGGTATGCCTCTTCGGCGAGTGTTTCGAGCAACACGAAGTCGTCGCCACGGTCGATCTTCTCCAGCAGTTCTTCTCTCTTGATCGTCTTTACGTCCGCCACGCAAGCTCCTTTCGTAGGTTTTCTTAGCTTATCTCATCCACCGGACGGAGAACGACCACCGGTATCTCCCGGTCGGTCTTTCTCTGGTAGCCCTCGTAGCCGGAGTACATCTCGAGCAGGCGTGCCCAGAGCCTCCGCTTCTCCTCATCATCCGCTTTCTCGGCCCTGACGTTCAGCGTCTCTCTCCCGGCTAGCTCGACGGTCGTGTCCGGATTTGCTTTCAGGTTCAGCCACCACGCGGGCGGCGCGGACGACCCGCCGTTCGAGGCGACGATAACGAGGTCTTCTCCGTCGCGCAGGTAGAGGAGTGGTGTGGTGCGTCGTTGGCCGCTCTTGCGCCCGGTGGTGTTGAGGAGGAGGACGGGGCCGCCGATCCGGCCGCCGATCAGACCGTTCGTATTACGGAAGACGAGTGTGTGGAACTTCGTTGCGGCGCGCTGAAAGGCGGCGATCCTTCTGGAGTAAGGGCGGCCTCTCGTACCAGATGACACGTTAGCCCGCTTTTTCGGCGGAGCGCAGGCCGAAGAGGACCCAGGGGACGAGCACCAAGATCAGGGCGACGGCGAGACCGAAGGCGAGCAGCACGCCGCTCGGGTTTCCGGCGAGGAAGCCGCGGCCGGTTTCGAGGATGTAGGTCACGGGGTTGAAGTAGGCTACGGTTTCGATCCAGTTGTTTAGCAGCTTCAAGGGAACGAAGACGGGCGCGAGGAACGTCGCCACGAAGATCGGGGTCTGTATCAAGAAACCACCCTGACTCGTGCGGAGCAAGAGCGCCATCCCGACGGCGAAGAGCGTCGCCGCGACGTTGACCAGCGCAGCGAGCACGACGAGCCCGAGTATGTCCACCCCGCTCCCGAGCACGTTCATGCCGGCCAGAAGCGCCGCGATCGTGACGACGCCGCCAGTAAAGGTCACCCGCACCAGCGCGACGCAGATGTAGCCGAGGATGATGCCGCCCCGTCGAGGAGCGGCGAGCAGCAGACGTTGGGCGAAGCCGCCCTCGAAGTCCCTTGCGACGGCGAAGCCAGTAAACGCGCCGCCGACGGCCACGGTCTGGAGCAACACCCACATGTATTGGAAGGCCGTGTAGCCCGCCTTGTAGTCGAAATTCGGGACGTTCGAGACCCGCGAGAGGCCGCCGGCGAAAGCGGCCAGGAAGAACAGCGGGAACAGGAGTGAAGGTACGATCAGGGCCGGGTTAGTCGCGAAGTTGTGGATGCCCCGCCACGCGACGGCGCTGGCTACGGCGAAGAAGCTTTTCACGTGCGTCCCAACCTTCCTTTCAGGGAGAGAGCCGCCCCCGAGATCCCCACAATCGCCAGTCCTCCGGCGACTAGGAACCCGAGTAACAGGGCGTGTCCGTCCCAGCCGGTGATGATCAGACTACGGATACCTTCGACGAGGTAGGAGATCGGATTGTAAGTGGCGATCGTGCGGAACCAATCCGTTTGGATCAGGTCGCGCGGCAATAATATAGAGGAGAGGAAGAACGAGACCAGGAGCAGCGGGAAGATCCCCTGTACCGCTTCGCCCGATCCCGTCCAGAGAGCCAATATCGCCCCGATCCCTCCGAAGCCGAGAGCCGTAAGCATAGTGAGCACGATAAGGACCAACGCCCCCAAAAATCCAGCCTGTATCTGCACGCCGAAGATGATGCCGACGGTCAGGAAGACGACGGATTGCAAGAAGCCGAGCGCGACCACACCGACCAGAGACCCGGCGAGCAGTGCGGTCGGGCGCATCGGGGTTAGGGAGAGCCGGTTCAGGAAGCCGGTCTCGATATCTTTGGCGAGGTCGGTGCCGGCCGCGACCGCCGAGAACAGCGACCCCTGCACCAGCGGAAAAGCCAGTAGGAAAGATATATAGGAATCGGTCGGGAAGCCGGGAATCTTCGTCGCCGACCCGAGACCGGCGGCCTGAAACCCGTAGATCAAGAGTGGAAAGAGAAGCGCCGGTACGATCACCTCCGGCTGCCGGAAAACTCGCAATACGGAGCGCCGGGAGAGCGAAGCCATCTGCGTCAAGACCATGCTGCTCAAGACCCGTCCTCCCCGGCTTCTTCCTCAGCGGCTCCTTCGAGCTTACGTCCGGTCTTGGCAAGGTACACGTCGTCGAGCGACGGCTCGTTCAACTCCAACCCGGAGATGTTTAGGTCCTGTTTGTCGAGGGCGCGCACCACGTCGGTGAGGTTCACGTCGCCATCTTTCAGGCGAACCGCTGCCGAGCCGGAGGGAGCGGAGACCTCCTCCCCGAACTGCTCCAGCACCCGCTTCACCGCTCCGAGGTCGTCTCGGTTGGCCGGGGTCGCCGCGACGCTCGGGCGTCCGATGCCGGCTTTCAGCGCAGCCGGCGTGTCCTCGGCCACGATGCGGCCCCGGTCGATGATCCCGACCCGGTCCGAGAGTACGTCCGCCTCTTCGAGGTACTGGGTCGTCAGGAACACGGTAACGCCGTCATCCCTGGCGAGCCTGCCGACCTCATCCCAGAGCGCCGCCCGGCTCTGTGGGTCGAGCCCCGTGGTCGGCTCGTCGAGAAAGAGGATGCGCGGGCTGTGGACGAGGGCGAGCGCGAGGTCCAGCCGCCGCTTCATTCCGCCGGAGTAGCCCCGGATCTTCCGGTCGGCCGCATCCGAGAGCCCGACGCGCTCCAGTAGTTCATCTCCCCGCTTTTTGCGCTCGCCGCGAGAGAGCCCCTGCAAAGCCGCCTGGAGCCGCACGTGCTCCCGCCCGGTCAGGAAAGGGTCGAGCGCCGCTTCCTGCAAGGCCGCGCCGATGGAGGCCCGCACGTTCTGGCCCTCCTTGACAATGTCGTATCCGGCGACCCTGGCGGTGCCGCTCGTCGGCGGCAGGAGTGTAGTCAGCATCAAGAACGTCGTGGATTTGCCCGCCCCGTTCGGGCCGAGGAAGCCGTAGATCTCCCCGGCCTCGACCCGCAGGTCTATGCCGTCAACCGCCGTCACACCACCCTTGAACTTCCGAACCAGCCCTTCGACCTCGATGCCGCGCGCTTCTCCGACCGTCACGCCACCTCTCTATGCTCAAACGGTACTGTCTTCATGGAAACTCTTCTCTTACTCTGGTGACTCCGGTCTATTGTAGCCGTCGTCACCTTCGCCAGAGGGCGCAAGATCACAACCTCCCCGAAAGGACCGGAAATATTTCGTCTATCCGAGCACGATTATCACGACGCTGATGAACGACCTCCGTAAGACGTAGGAGATCACGGCGCGACGAGAAGCGGGCGCTCAAAAGAGCTTGCAGCACGGACTTTCGTAGGGATGGCGTCGGTCTCCGTGTGCCCCTCTTTCATCTCCGCATTTTGTCGAAGCCCGGCTGGTTCTTGCACGCGTCTCTTATAAAGCCGATCCACTTCGAGAGCTTCTGGGTCGTATACGTGTCGCATTTGAGATGCCCGCCGGCGTGGACATCCTCCACGAACAACAGGAGCAATAAGGATACGAAAGCTATGAGGGCGAACGAGAAGACACCGAGAGCAAACACGACGTACCTGGCTTGTTGCAAAAGATCCCGCATCAAACACCTCACCTTCGTCAACCGGAATATTCGCACCCGTCTACCGGGATTGCAACCACCGATTATCCCTACAGATCTAGACGAGTTGGATGCGCGAACCCCGGCTCGCCTCGGTTGGCAAGTACAGGCTCTCGATGCTCTAGCGGGGAAGCACTACCTCATCCCCCACTTCTACGCCACGCTTTCTGAAGAAGCCCTGGTTCACTTCCAGGGCGTATTGGGCGGGTTTGGCTGAGTTGTGGTTGGTCAGGTCTTGGGGCTGCATGTCCTGGATGTCCACGATGCGGCCGTTCGAGTCTATAAAGGCTACGGAGAGCGGGATGAGGGTGTCCTTCATCCAGAAGGAGAGTTGCTGCTCTACCGGAAAGACGAAGAGCATGCCGTGGTCTTCGCCCATCGCCGTGCGGTTCATTAGGCCCTTCTCGAGCTCGGCGGTAGTGGTGGCGATCTCCACGTTCACCCCGACTTTCTTTCCGTTGGAAGCCAGTATCGTCAGGGTGGAGAGCCCAGAGGATGCGGATGTCGTAGACGTGGAGGCCGTTGACCCGCCGCCGGAAGTGTTGGCGGTTGCGGTGGAGCTTGGGCTTGAGGGCTGGCTGTTGTTAGAGCCGTCGGAGTTTTGGTTTGAGTTTCCGCCGCAGCCGGCCAGCAGGAAGAGGGGGAGAAGGATGAGAAGGATCTTTGTGGGCTTCATTGGAGGGTGAATTCTATACGTTTGTTCTGGCGGCCCTTGCTTTTGTGGGCGGTGATCCTCATCTCTCCAACTTCTCCGGTATTCGCCACGTGCGTCCCGCCGTCGGCCTGGGCGTCTATTCCTTCGATCTCGACGATTCGGACCATCTCGACCCATTCCGGTACCCGGTCCACCTGAGTGCGGATAAGGTCCGGGTCCCTGAGCGCCTCTTCTCGCGGTAACTCGTAGACCCGCACGGAACGCTCCTCCGCGAGCGCCAGGTTCGCCAGACGCTCTATCTCACCGACGATCTCCGCTGTCCACTCCTCGGGAAACGAGAAGTCCATCCGGGCGTGGTCCTCGCGCATCTGGGCGCCCGTAACCTTCGCCCCGAACTCTCCCCAGATAACGCCCGAGAGTACGTGCAGGGCAGTGTGGTAGCGCATGTGGGCGTAGCGCCGCTCCCACTCTGGCTCGCCGCTTATCCTCTCCACCGTCGCCGGTATCACGGTGTCGAGGACGTGTACCACCTCTCCTCCGACTCTTTTTACGTCCACCACGTAAGCCTGAATCGGCCCGACCCGGACGCGGCCCTTGTCCGGCGGCTGGCCCCCGCCACCGGGGTAGAAAGCGGTCTTGTCCAGCGTCAACTCGCGCCCGGTGCGCTTCACCACCCGCGCCTCGAACTCGCGCAGGTACGAGTCTTTTAGGAAAAGCTCCTCCGTCACAGGGGAAGGGTCCCGCGCTCGCGGTCTTTGAAAGTAGCGACCTCCCGGTATCCAACGTCGTGGACCAGCTTCAGGCTCTCGTCGTAACCGGCGGCGACTTCGTGCGGGGCGTGGGCGTCGGAGGAGAGGACTATCGGGACGTTTCGACGGTGGAACATTTCGAGGAGCTTACGTGAAGGGTAGATCTCCCCCACCGGCTTCCTAAGACCCGCCGCGTTCACGTCAACCACGATACCGGATTCAGCAACGGCGTCTGCAGTCTCTTCGAGTATCGGGGTGATGTCCCGATCGGGGAATCGGCGGAAGATCTTGATGAGGTCCGGATGCCCGAGCATCTCGAAACGCCCCGACAACGCCGCCGCCCGCACGTTCTTGTAGTACGCGGCGTAGAGGTCGTAAGTCTCGTACTGCTCGTAGATCCTCATATCCGTCTGGCGGTCGACCTCTTCGCCATCTACCCGATGCACGCTCCCGATCACGTAGTCGTAAGGAAGCGCGGCGGCGACCCGGTCCATCTCATCCTCGTTGCCGGGCAAGAAGTCGATCTCGATCCCTAGCCGCAACCCCACGTCCTGGAACTCCTCCCGCGCCTCCTGAAAAGCCGCGAGGTCGATGTCATCCAGGTAGCGATCGTGCTCGGTGACGCCAATCTGGCGCAAGCCGCGCTCTTTGGCGACCTCCAGGTAAGCGAGGATATTCTCGACCGTCATCGGCCGGTCGCCGTGGGCCACTACGTGCAGGTGGTAGTCGATCACTTAGCTTATCTCCAGACAACAGCCTACAGTCACACCATCTTACAAGATAACTTTGAAGTTCAGCGCCTTCCGCGCGGTAAGGATCACACACCTCCCCGAAGCCCGCTCAAGCCAACCCGCAAGCCGTCGGCACTGGCACCCGACTATAGCCATCCGCACAGTAACCGCCCGCAGCATTGTCTATTCTCGCCGGAAGTTCCTGTTTTCATGCTACCTGTCGAGACACCACCAACAGTTGCCCGATGTCTAGGCGAAGCCAGAGTCCGAGGAAACCAACTGATAAATTCCATATCCTGTTCCAACGCTGAAACTGGATAATCGTACGGCCTGAGTTACAAAGAGGCACAAGTTCAGGTAAACAAATATGCGATCTTCGGCCTGCCGTGCTGATTTGGCTGAGAATTGGAGCTTTCGGGAAGTCCGCAGACCTATCGAACCGCTCCGAAACCCCCATTCCCATGCAGAAAGATGGATTGCCAGTAACTTTCATTCTCGAAAACCGTAGAGAAGCAGAGGCGCGATTGTCAACAACCAGGGTCGCGTCCGCTCTCGCCGACCTGTCCATCTTATAACAATTTCTCTGGTAGGCTCAGGGCGTCTAGCCTGAAGAGTCTAAGCTGCGGAAGCGCGAAGGAAGTCTCGAAGAGCCTCGGGCGCGTAGTGATGATTCCGCGATGCACCGATGGCAAGTCACCTTCGCGACCTCCTCCGCAGTCAGTAACTCAGCGATTGACTCAGCGATTGACTCAGCGATTGACTCAGCGATTGACTCAGCGATTGCCGCCGGCTTTGACGCGCGCGATGATCGCGTCGATCCGTTCTCGCATCTGAGGTGGGCTGACGACGTCGATGTAAGGCTCGCCTTCGACGGCGACCCACGGCACCAGCACGTCGAAGTCCAGCTCGCGTATCAGCGCCAGGCTCTTCAGGTAGGCGGCGCGGTCACTCGAGCTGAGCACGACCACTTCCCACTCGCCGTTCTGCGTGGAGAGCATGTCGCCGGTAAAGAGGAACCGGTGAGTGCCGCTGTCCCAGAGGAAGACGGTCGTGCCGGGTGTGTGTCCGGGTGTTGGGATCACCTCGAAGTCGCCGTCAAGTCTCTGACGTTCGATGAACGTGCCCTCGATTCGCAGCGACTGGGTAGTTTCGTCGCGATCGCGCTCGTGTACGAACACCGGGGCGTCGACATCCTGGGGGCCGAACATCGCTTCGTGCCCGTGGTTGATGAGAAGGCGGGTCGCCCCACCGGCGGTCCGGATTGCGCTTGCGGCGGTTGTCAGACCCGGCGCGTTGTAGACGATCAAGTTGCCTTGGGGGCGCTCGAGCAAGAACGATCGCGCTTGTACGTTCCGTCCGAACGGCAATGGCGCGAGCGGCGTCGCACGCAGGCCCTCGATCGGCGTCTCAAGCGGCGTGTACTGAGTCTGTCCCATTTCTATCTCCTGTTCCATATCTATCTCCTTTTGCGAGAGGATCAGCAAGTCACTACCGTGTGTCAGGACTGGAGCGTGCCTCCAAACTCCACTGGCACGAGGTCGGCTCGCTCGGCGCCGCTCTTGATCAGGTCGAGGATTGCCTCGGCGACCTGCTCGGGCGACTGAGGCTGCGGCGCGTGGCTGGACTCCAAGCGCGACGCGTCCTCGTGGCCGGCTCGGATCGAGTCGATGAACTCCGTGCCCGTGACGAATGGATACATCGTTGAGACCGCGATGCCCGCGTCCGCGAGTTCGGCTCGCGCCACGGCGGAGAGC
>JBBPZK010000009.1:0-2762 GCA_038199155.1 Rubrobacterales bacterium
ACCACGGAGATTATGCGGGCCTCCATGGGTATCTCGTAGCCGGATGACCTGAGCGGGTAACCACCGCCGTCGTAACGCTCGTGATGGTTCAGCACGGCGTCCGAGACGCGCTCGAAGCCGGAGATCCGGGACAAAATATCCACGCCCATCTGCGGGTGGAGGCGCATCGTCGCCCACTCATGCTCGTCTAGCCTGCCCGGCTTGTTCAGGATGGCGTCGGGGATGCCGATCTTGCCGACATCGTGCAGGATGGCCGCGTACTCGGTAGTCTGGACCGTATCGGGGTCGAGCCCTAACACCCCGGCAACCTCTCCCGTGAGGTTCTGGGCGCGCATGATGTGCTCCCCGGTGGTCCCGTCGCGGGATTCGAGGGCGGCGGCCAGGGCCGCGATGGCGTCGCGCGTGGTCGTTTCCAGGGAAGCGTACAGCCGGCTCCGTTCCTCGGCGCGGGCGAGTTGGCGGGCGACGAGTTTTAGCGAGACGCCCTCGTTTTCGGTATAGGGACGCTCCTTGCGGACGACGAAGAGAGACCCACCGGACCTTCCCACCGGGACTCCCAAGGCGTGGAAGCGGCCGACGCGGCCGATCCAGGGCTTACGGACCGGCGTCTCTACCTGCTCCAGCTCCCGGACGCTCTCCCCGATCTCTCCGATACTCACGACGTCGCCGTCTTCGAGGAAGACGATTCCACCCGTCGCCTCAAGAAGCTCCAGCGTCAGAACGAGCACGGTCTTGTGTAGCTGCTCCTCGTCCAAAATGGTACCGAGCGCCTCGGAGGCGAGCTGAACCAGGCTCCCGTGCGCAGCCCGGACGGAGGCGACCTCCCGCGCGTGGGCGGCGTCCACGGCCAGCGCGCAAGAGGCCGCCGCCGCCCGCAAACCGTCGGCCTGCTCCTCCGTGAGCGGCTCTCCCCCATCCGCGTTCGCGCCCGCGAAGAGTTCACCCACCCAGACTTTCCCTCTCATCACGGGGAACTTCTCGGAACCGTCGCGACTCTGCTCACCCATCTCTACCGAGATGCGCCGCTTCTCCGAAATCTCAACGGACAGACCAACGCAATGGAGATCGAGGACCTCTGCAAGCCCGGAAACCATCTCCTCCAACTTGCTCTCCAGATGCTCCGGTTCCGCGCAAACTTCCTCGCCAAAACGGCCGATAAGACCGAGCAGCCCTGAACTAGTTTTCTCGGCGGTGTAACCGCGTGTATGATCCGACTGCTGCATGGACTGGTTATCGTCCATCCGGGTCGGGAGCTTTAACCACTTTCAAGCCCTCTTACGACTCTTGCTCTCCAGTTTGCTCTTCCGACTCTTCCCCTTCATCCGTTTCTTCCTCGACTTCCACCACCGGGGTGCCTAGAGAGCCGCCTTGGCTCTGTATGAAGCGGCGTTCGGAGGCATATGACTGGACCATCATGGCGAGTTCCAGCTTGTCGCGCTCGACCGGGAGGTTTCCGGCCTCCTCTTGTTTCAGCAGTTCGCCGCCGCTCACTCCCAGGTCGCTCTCAAGCTCACCTATGCGGCGGCGCATCTTGAGCCGTCCTCCGGGCGTGAGGCGCAGGTAGACCTGTTCATTCGGCCCTTCCATCGGATACACCCAGGCGCTCCTGAGCCAGGTTTGTAGGATCTCATTCCGAAGATCTTCTTTATTCTTTAGCTCCACGGCTTTTACACTCCCTATCTTCGCTCTTCGTCTCCCTAATGTACCCGCTCTCCATCCGAAACTCCAACGGCATCCAGCGCGTACACTTAGACACCGTGGATTCTTCACCCACCACAAACCAGTGGAACGCCCTCCGGGAGAGCCTCGCGGGCTCCTTCACGGCAGACGCGCGCGGTCTCTTCGCGGGGAGCTTCGTACTGCTGCGCGCCGGAGACGAGGAGTTCGGTCGCCTAGATGTGAACAGCACGGCAGGCGCGGACCTGAAAGCCGGGAGGATAGAGGCCGAGATCAGGCAGATCTCTGGACACGGGTACCGGATGACCTACGGTGGCTCGGAAATACTCACCGCGAAACGGGAGGGAGGTTCCGCCGACAGGCTCAAAATCTCTTGCGGCGGCAGGGTCTACAAAGCGAGGACGAGTTTTCTACGCAACAGCGCCACGGCAGGTTCCGAAGGCGGTGAGGTAGCGCGGATCAACGGTAGCCTTTCGGGGCGAAGGTACGAGGTCTCCTTCGAGTCGGAGGATGAATGGACGCTGGCGGCAGCGTTTTTCCTCCTGTACCACACTGCGGCCCATCGGAGACGGGCGTATCTGGCATCGCGTTAGATCCGTCACGGAAGTGAGAATGGAGTGCGGGAAAATCAGCAGATCAGCTTAGAGTTTTGGCTGGTAGAGAAGCTTGGGCGTCGCGTAGACGGTGATGGTGGATCCAGGCGGCGCGACAGTACCTATGGCGGGACTGGTCCTCCAGGTCACACCCCGGTTGGCGTAGCCGCTCCTTTGAGTGTGGACGACCTTAACCCGAAAACCACGGTTCGTGAGGATCTCCCTCGCCGAGTAGTCGAAGTAAGTCCTGACGTTCGGCACCTGAACGTAGCCTGTCTTATCTACACTCGGAGTCGCAGCCGGGCTCGACGCATCCCCACCGGACAGGGCGGCGAACACTTGCTGAGGAGTCTGAGCGGCTTGGGCGGCCTGTGGAGCGGCGGGCGCTTTTCCTTCGAGAACCATGTTTACACCTTTTAGGGGCTTCTGTGAGGCAGAGGCGGAAGACGCGGCTTCTGCGGAGCCGGGAGCGTACCCGAGACCAACCGCCAG
>JBBPZK010000010.1:0-11708 GCA_038199155.1 Rubrobacterales bacterium
GAGCGTTTTATAAAGTTCTTCTAGTTCGTCCACGTTCTCCTCGACGGTCTTGACCGGTTCGATCCCATCACGCAGCTTCTCTAGAAGTCCCGGCTCCTCTCCTACCCGCCGTAGTTGCCGCGCCAGGTCTTCGGCGTCGTCGAGCCGAAAGAGCAGGCCGTTCTTCTCCGGTTCCACGACTTCGGACATACCTCCGAGATCGGTCGCGACCACGGGCACCCCGGCGGCGAAAGCCTCGTAGATAACGCCGGGAGCGTTCTCGTACCATCGGGAAGGCACGACCAGAACGTCGATCTCCGAGAGGACCCAGCCGATCTCAGCCCGCGAAAAAGCACCGCGAAAGGAGATCCTCACGTCGTTCCCGGCGAGGGAAAGCAACACACTCGCATAGGAGCCGTACTTCTCCGGGTCTCCGTGGATGTCGAGCGTCGCGTCAAACCCGGATAGCAGACCAAAGGCCCTGATAAGGGTGTCGCAGCCCTTATGCGGAGCCAGCGTGCCGATGAACCCCACCCGGAGCGTCGAGTGAGAGGTCCGGTCTCCAGAGGACTTCACGATATCCGAGGTGTCTATCCCGTAGGCTGAGACCTCGATCTTCCCCTCTCCTATCCCGTTGGCGACGAGCAAGTCGCGGGCGAGCCGGGTATAGGCTATGACACGGTCCACGGACTTCATCTTCTCTCTTATGTACGCCGGTCGCTCTCTCAAGTCCTCTACCTGACGCAGCGGATGAGAAACTCTGGAGAGCGGGGTCCGGGAGATTAGACCGGCGCCTTTTAGGGCAACGTCGGGAGTTCGTTTCATGGCGGCGTTCATGCGGGAATCCGGGTCCCGGCTCGCTATACACTGTATGCAGTGGTGAAGCTCCGGTCCCCGGCACATCACGCCATCGTGCCGCCTGAGGTCCACGACCGGGCAGATGGTCCAGAAATCCGTCGCCGTATATACGACCGGCGTCCCGAATTCCTTGAAGACCGACAATACACTCGCCGAGAGTCCCTGTAGGTGCATGACGTGGACGATATCCGGCCGGACCTCTTTCACCACGTACTCGCGCGTCCGGCGAGCCATTACCTCGTTGCTATAGTTCAGGCGGTACGGACGTGAGAAGCCTTCTTCGGGACGGCCGATCCTACGCACCGATATTCCCTCGTACTCGTAGTCTTCTACCTCACCGGGCCGGATGCCTCCCTCCGCGCTGCGACGGGCGGCTAGTACATAGGGCTCGTGCCTGCGTTTATTTAGCTCCCGAGCCAGGCCGAGCGTGACGGTCTCGACGCCCGCTGAGTCCTCGGGAAAGAACTGGTGGGCGACAAAGAGAACCTTCACGTTTCTATCCGCCCGTTTCTTGAGAGACTTCCGAAACCACGAGGCAGAGTATAGGAGACTCTATATCCCCTTGCTAAAGAACCGGTCCAGCCTGGCGTAGAGTCGGGCGTTCGCACCGGCGAGCCGGCGACCTTTCGCCCCCACGTAAGTACCGACCTGAGACGAGAGAGCGTGTCCGACGGCTGGATACAGGGCTCTTACCGCGGTCACTTTCTCTTCACGGACTAGCCGGAGGTAGAGATACGCGGCGGAACGGAGGACGTTCACCAACAGCACCGCCGGGTTGGGGATCAACTCTAGCCCGAAGAGGTCGAGGAGCACCCGCTGGTTGGCGTAGTGACGCCGCAGGTCGTACACTGCGCCCCGTTCGTGCGAGTGGAGGACGGCGGAGCGCGGCTCGTAGACCAGCTTGTAACCGGCCTCGACAACCATCTTCCCCCACCGCAGGTCCTCCCCGAACCCCGTCCGCCCGAACGGAAACTCTTTCCAGACAGAGCGACGCACACAGGAGCTTACGTTGTCGAAGCCCGAGAGCCGCCACCGCTCCTCGGAGGAAAGTTTCGGATACTCTTCGGGATTCTCGACGTACTGCTCACGTCGCTCCCGGCTCGCCGTGTCCCGGCTGTTTACAAGGACACGGGTAAGGGGGCTGCTGTCCGGGTTTGGGATCTGACGACTATAGACTCCGGCCACCCGCTCGTCGCGCCGCAGGTCTTCGACCATCGCGGCGAGCCAATACTCGTCGAGCGGCAAGGCGTCCTGAACGATGAGTGCGACGTACTCTCCCCGAGAGAGCGAAACGCCGAGGTCGCGGGTGGCGCCGTGGTCGAACCCTTCGGGGGAGATGGCGTGGACGGTTGCCCCGTGGCGGCGGGCGGTCTCGACGGTGCCGTCCGTGGAGCCGGAGTCTATGACCAGCACTTCGTAGTCGAAATCCGTCTCCTGGGCTGTGATCCCGCCGAGCACCTCCTCGAAGAAGGGACCGGCGTTCATAGTCGGGATGACGACTGAGGCTACCGGGGAACTCAACTCGACGGGTAGAACTCTCTGAGGATAGGGGCGTTGGCCTCCTCGACGATGCTAACTTGCTCCGGCGTGAGGTCTTCCCGCCATCCTCCCGGCTCCCCCTTACGAAAGAACTTGCCCGGTCCCTTCTCAGCCTCGGGGATACTCGCCCACGAGAACTTCTCCATGGCGCGGACGAGCTGCGCATCGCTATAAGGTACGCCGATCTCGCAGTAGAGGCGGCTCATAGCGGTGTGGGTATCGTCCACCAGGTCCTCGTATTTGACTAGCGCTTTCGGTCCCGGATGAACCCGGTAGGCGCGCAGGGCGTTGCCGACGCCGTCTCTGTATACCGCAGCCCAGCTCTTTACGAACCCGTCCGGGTCTTCATCCGCCAACTCCGGCTGCTCTGCAGCATCGTCCCAGCGTTCGCGGAGCCAGCCGCCTTTCTTGGAAGCGTCTAGGACGGAGGAGATTACGTCTCTGGGGTCCCGGATCAGGAGTACCATCCTGCTCTCCGGGAGTGCTTCCATGAGCAACGGCGCCCCGATGGAGCCGTTCGGCTCCTTGACAACGAGGTACTCTCCCGGCCCGAGACGCGGGAACGAGTAGCGGGCAACCTCCAACACGAAGTTCCTGATGGCCCGCCTCCAGCCTTTCCGGGTCGAGTCACCGAGTATAAAACCGGCGGAGCGCCTGCTCTCGGCGTCGGCCCTGGCGTGGAACTCGCCGAAGAGCTTGCCGACCATCGGCTCCTCCCAGATGCGGTGGCCGTCCATCTCGCTCATTATGCTCCGTACCCACGTGCTCCCGCTGCGCCCGGAACCGAAGACCCAGACCATACTCTCCGGCCCGACACCCCCCGCCGGAACTTCTCCGTTCTTCTCCGTGAACCTCGCAGCCTCCACCATAAAGCCCAGGTAGAATCGGCGGCCCACGCTCTTAGTCTCGTAGTAGAAGCTCCTGAGCTTCCGGCTCTTTCTAGCCATTCGCCGCAGGTCTCTCCTCAATTTTTCTAGGCCGCCGGAAACCATCAGAAGCCTTTATTCACCTTTTTCCGGCACCTGCGGATAGCCTCTCCATGCGTGAACTTTCTACTTTCTCGCGCTCGACCCCTAAAGTTTGCACCGTTTTGTACGATAATGATTATAATAGCAGTGTAAATATACTTTTCTGGAGGGGAAAGTTGCGTTCCAAAGCGTTCGTTTTTTTGGTTGTAGGATTGGTTGCGGTCTTCGGCCTAGTCGGGTCCGGCGGAAACGTCTCGGCACGGGAGAGCACGGGGAACCTGGACGCCCAGTTCACCTCGGCCGCCAACAAGTATAAGGTCCCGAAGGAGTTGCTCTCGGCGATGGGCTACGCCAACACCCACTGGGAGATGCCGTCTCCTTCGACCACCGACTACAAGAAGGGCGACCTCGAAGGCCGCGGCGACTACGGCATCATGGCGCTCACGAAGAGCCCTTCGCGCGACACCCTGGCGAAGGCTTCGAAGCTCACCGGCATCCCGGAAGACAAGCTAAAGACCGACCGGGCGGCGAACATCGAGGGTGCGGCCGCGGTGCTGGCGGACCTCCAGGGCGCGGACAAGCCCTCCGACATAAACGGCTGGTACGACGCGGTCTCCAGGTACGGGGACGGGGCGTTGTACGCCAACCAGGTCTACCAGACGCTCAAGGACGGCGCGAAGGCGACGGTCGATGGTAAAGAGATGACCCTCGCCCCGCAGCCAGGCGCTAAAACGAGGACTCTCTACAGCGCCCAGGCGGGTGCGGATTATCTGCGGTCGACCTTCTACGGGGCCAGCTCCAACAACTACACCAGAGCGTACCGGGGTGCGGCCCAGATAGACCAGATCGTCATCCACGTCACGCAGGGGTCGTGGTCCTCGGCCATAAACTACTTCAGGGACCCGAGGGCCTACGTCTCCGCCCACTACACGGTCCGCTCCTCCGACGGGTTCATAGGCCAGTCGGTCAGGGAGAAGGACATCGCCTACCACGCTGGCTACTATCCCACCAACAAGAGGAGCATCGGCATCGAGCACGAGGGTTACGTTAACGACCCCTCCTGGTTTACCGACGCTATGTATCGTTCGTCGGCGAGGCTGTCGGCGTACCTGTCCAGGAAGTACCGCATCCCGATAGACCGTCAGCATATCATCGGCCACTATCAGGTTCCGGGCTGCTCGGGATACGGCGGCGGGTCCGGGTGCCACACCGACCCAGGCCGCTACTGGAACTGGACCAGGTACATGCGGCTCGTCCGAGCCTACGCCGGAACGAACAAGTACAGCCAGGTCGTGGACAATGCGAGCAACCGTTTCAGGGCGTCCGGCAGTTGGGGAAGAAGCTCCTACAGCGCCCGGCGCTACGGCAAGAACTACCGATACACCAATCCCAGGCGCATCAACGACCCGGCCCGGTACAGGTTCAAGGTCCCGAGCAAAGGCAGGTACGTCGTCTCCGCGTGGTGGCCGGCCAACTCTGGGTACAACAGCGCCACGCGTTACTGGATACGGACTTCCAGCGGCTGGAAGCTGCGGTACCGTAGCCAGCGGCTAAACGGCGGTCGGTGGGTCCGGCTCGGTATCTTCTACATGAACGCCCAGGACAAAACCAACGTGGTGATCTCCCACTACAGTGGCCGGAGAGGCTACATAATCGCCGACGCCGTCAGGGTCAGGAAGTATTAGCAGGTCAGCACTTCAGCAGGTCAGCTTTCGTCTTTGGCGAAGCTTTTGCGGGTGGCGTTTCCCGGAATGGGTGGATCGAGCAGGCGCGATACGGAGGGAGCCTCCGCTACCAGAAACAGTGACTGAAACACTGTCCTGCTAGAGCGCGCCGAAGGAGCGGAGCGTCTCCTTGAGGCCCGTATCGAGGTCCACCTCGGGCCGCCATCCGAGCAGGTCGGCGGCCTTCGAGGGGTCTATGCAGCTCCTTAATTGCTCGCCGGGTTTCGCCGGCGCGTGCTCGGGAGGCAGGTCTTTGTCCGAAAGACGACGCATCCGCCCGTAGAGCTCGTTCACGCTCGTCTCCACTGTTGTGCCGATGTTGTAGGCTCCGTTCGGAGTAGCGTCCGGCGGGACGTTCTCCAGGACGAGGGCGTTGGCGCGGGCCACGTCGGTGACGTAGACGTAGTCTCGGGTCTGGTCTCCGTCGCCGTTGATCTTCGAGGCGCGGTTCGCGGCCAGGTTTGAGGAGAAAATAGCCACGACGCCCGCCTCTCCGCGCGGGTCCTGGCGCGGCCCGTAGACGTTGGCGTAGCGCAGCGCGACGTAGGAGAGGCCGTACTGGGTGGCGTAGAAATGTAGGTAGCGCTCCCCGGCGAGCTTGGAGACGCCGTAGGGTGAGATCGGGTACTGGGGATGGTCTTCCGTGGCGGGGAATCCTTCCTGTTCTCCGTAGATGGCCCCGCCGCTCGAAGCGAAGACCACGCGCCTGACCCCGTGCTCCACGCAGTTTTGCAAAAGACGAACCGTGCCGACTACGTTGACCCCGGCGTCGAAATCCGGCTCCCTGACGGAGCGCCGCACGTCTATCTGGGCGGCCTGGTGGCAGAGCGCCTCCGGCCGGAACTCCCGGAAGGCTTCCCCGCATCCCGAACGGATATCGCCCTCGTAGAAGGCCGCGCCTCTCGGGACGTTTTTCCGGTGTCCGCTCGAAAGGTCGTCCACGACGACGACTTCGTGGCCGCGCTCCAGAAGAAGTTCGGCGATGTGGGATCCAATAAACCCCGCGCCGCCTGTAAGCAATACTCTCATCCCGACGCTCCTCCACGCTTCCGTTGGTGGATCACCCGCATCCCGGCAAAGGTTCTCGTTCGCCGGAGCCCGGCGCCGATCCGGGTTTCTGGTTGGCGACTGAATGTTAAGATAAACTAAGTGTGATTCAAGATCGTATCTGAAGCGTAAGGTAAGGACTAGCGTTGCTCGAAAACGCCGCACCGGCAAAAAAAGGATCTCTGCTGGGGAACCCTCTAGGCTCACTGGTGGCGCTCTACGAGCAGCGTTGGCTGGTGGCGTACTTCGTGCAGCGTCAGCTAACCCGTAGTTACCAGGGCTCTTTCCTGGGGTTCCTGTGGGTATTCCTGAGCCCTCTGCTCCTGGTGGCCCTCTACACGCTGGTCTTCTCGCAAATAATCGGGATAAGGTTCAACACCGTGGCGGGCGACAGTTCGCTCAACTTCGGGCTCTACCTGTATTGCGGACTGCTTCCTTTCATGGCCTACTCGGAGACCATGAGCCAGTCCGTGAACATCGTCCGTAGTAACGCCAGCCTGGTTCAAAAGGTGGTATTTCCGTCGGAGATGCTCCCGCTCACCTCGGTGATCACCGCCTTCATAGACAAGCTGTTCGGGCTATCCGCGCTGCTGGTAGTGCTCGTGGTCCTAAACCACCGGCTGGAGTGGACTTTGCTCCTGCTACCGCCCTTCCTGATGCTCCAACTCATATTCAACCTGGGGTTGAGCTACTTCTTCGCGGTCGTCGGCGCCTACCTGCCGGACGTGAGGGAGGCGCTGAACACCGTCGTGCGGGCGTCGTTCTTTATCACCCCGATCTTCTGGTCGGCGGATAGGGTCCACGGGAAGATGAGGCTCGTCGTGGACCTGAACCCGGTGGCTTACCTGGTTGGGATGTATCGGGACCTGGTCCTCGAAGGGAAGCTGCCGAATGGGATGGCGACGCTGTGGTTCGGACTGTTCTCGGTCGGGTTGCTCGCCGTAGGGTTTACGTTATTCGTCCGGGTAAAGCGGCAGTTCCCGGACCTGATCTGATGTCCACCGCACTCTCTATAAGAGGCGTCTCGAAGAGCTACCGGATCTACCCCGGCAAGCGGGACCGCATAAAGGATGTCTTTAGCCCCGGCAAGAGCAAACGCGGCTACGATTTCTGGGCCCTCCAGGACGTGAGCGTGGATGTCGAGTGGGGCACGACGCTGGGCGTCCTCGGACGTAACGGCGCGGGCAAGAGCACCCTGCTCCAGATAGCATCCGGCATCCTGCAGCCAACACGAGGCTCGGTAGAAGCGAGAGGCCGCCTCGTGGCGCTTTTGCAGCTCGGTGCGGGGTTCAACATGGAGTTCTCCGGCCGGGAGAACGTAATCCTCAACGGACTGATCCTGGGTATCTCCCGTCACGACATGATGAGGAAGCTCGACGAGATAGAGGCCTTCGCGGATATCGGGGAGTTCATGGACCAGCCGGTCAAGACCTACTCAAGCGGCATGCGGGCCAGACTCGGCTTCGCCGTCGCCGTGAGCGTGGACCCGGACATCCTGGTGGTGGACGAGACCCTCTCCGTCGGGGATGCGATCTTTAAACACATGAGCCTCCAGAAGATGCGCGACCTGCGCGACCGAGGCGCCACCATCCTGTTCGTCTCCCACAGCACCAGCATGGTAAGAGACTTCTGCACCGACGCCATCCTCCTGCACCGGGGAAAGCTCCTGGCCCACGGCGAGACGAACGAAGCCATCGACCGCTACCACGCCCTGCTCGCGAGCATCGAGGCGAAGCGCAACGGCAAGACGATAGACTCCTCTGAGAAGACCCCGAACTACGAGATAGACGATGACGAAGGCAGGCTCATGACGCCGGAGTTCAAGGAGAACCCGGACTTCGACCGCAGGGCTCCGGGCTTCCGCCGGGGCACGGGAGAGGCACGCATCACCAGTGTGGAGTTGCTCGACGAGCAACGGATATCTACCTACGTGGTGGAGCCTGAGTCAAAGATCACCATCCGCGTACACCTGGAGTACAGAGAAGCCGTAAGAGGTAGCTCCGTCGTTATAACAATCCGCAACAAAGCCGGGATAGACGTCTTCACGACCACGACCGCCCTCGAAAAAACACCCATGGGCAAGAGAAGCGAGGGCGAGCGGACGATAGTGGACTTCACCTTCGCGGTCCCGCTCCAGCCCGGCGGCTACAGTGTGTCGGCGGGCATCAACCCTCCGGGGAACAGGAAACTCTACCTGGACTGGGTAGACGTGGCGACGGCTTTTCAGATAGACCGAACTCAACAGCCGGGCGCCATCATGGGCGTCGTACGTCTCCCGACGCAGGTGGAGATACACGCCCCGGACCGCCACCCCGCCCGCTCCGACCAGTCAGCCTGAACCCATGGCCGGCCGCATAGCGGTAGTAGTCCCCAACTGGAACGGAGAGAAATTCCTGGGGACGTGCCTCTCCTCCCTGCGCAACCAGTCCTTCGAAGACTTCGACGTCATCCTGGTGGACGGCGGCTCCACCGACGGCTCGGTTTTTTTCGTAAGAGAGTGTTTCCCGGAGGTAGAAGTCATTACTCTCGGTGAGAATCGGGGTTTCTCGGCGGCGGTAAACGCCGGCATAAAAGCATCCCGCACGGAACTAGTAGCTCTGCTGAACAACGACACGGAGCAAGACGCGGGCTGGCTGGCGGCGCTGGTGCGGGCGGCGGGCGAACATCCTGAAGCGGGGTCTTTTGCCAGCAAGCTCTTGACCTTCCACGACCGTACCACGCTGGACGGTGCGGGAGACGCCCTGCGTCGGAGTGGACTCCCCTACCGGCTCGGGCACGGCGAGCGAGATCGGGGTCAGTTCGACGCGCCGGGCTACGTCTTCGGGGCGTGCGCGGCGGCGGCGCTGTACAGGCGGGAGATGCTGCAGAAGATCGGGTCGTTCGACGAGGACTTCTTCGCCTACTGCGAGGACGGCGACCTGAGCTTCCGCGCCCAACTCGCCGGATATCGTTGCCGCTACGTCCCGGACGCCTTCATCTACCACGTAGGAGGCGCCTCGACCGGAGGCAAGAGGAGCGAAACGGCCACCCGCCTCGGCACCCGTAACAGCATCAGCCTGCTGGTAAAAGACCTCCCCATGCAACTCGTCCCTGCGCTCTTTCCTTCTTTCCTGGCCGGACAGCTCGCCAGGTTCCTTACCGCGACCGTCTCCGGGGTGCTTCCGGCGCATATCTCAGGGCTCGCGGAGGCTCTGCGGGCGGCGCCCCTGATGCTCCGCAAGCGGCGTGAAATCCAGAAACGGCGAGAGGTCCCAGTCTCCTACGTCAGACGACTGCTGACAGAGTCCTCGAAGGCGGCGCGGGGCAGCCTGCTCCGCCGGTTGCGGGATCTCCTCTTGAGGCGGATAGGCCGATGAGGTTCTCGGTCGTCACCGTCAACTACGACTCGTGGCCGCACACGCTGCGGTGCATCGAGGCGCTGAACGAGACAGGATACGAGGATTTCGAGATCATGGTGGTGGATAACGACCAGAGGCCTGCGCCGGAGTTGTCGCAAAAAGTGCGCCTGATCCGGAACGAGCAGAACCTCGGCTTCGCCCGCGCCTGCAACCAGGGCATCGCGGCCTCCGGCGGCGAGTACGTGATCCTCGTAAACCCGGACACCCTGGTCGGACGCGGCCTCTTCAAAGGCATGGAGGCGTTTTTCGAAGCTCACCCCAAAGCCGGAGTCGCGGGTCCAAAGATTCTAGACGGAGACGGTGGAGTCCAACTCTCTGCCCGCCGGGAGGTGAGCTTCATCTCCGGGCTCCTGGGACGGACCTCTCTCCTGACCCGCCTCTTCCCGAAGAGCGCCGTCGTCAAGAAGTTTTTCCCGGCGGCAGCCGAACTCTCCGGCCCGACAGAGGTGGACTGGGTCTCGGGGGCGTGCATGGTCCTGCGGCGCAGGATGCTGGAAGAGGTAGGAGAGCTCGACGAGCGGTTCTTCATGTATTTCGAGGACACGGACATATGTCGCCGCGCCCGCGAGGCAGGTTGGGTCGTCTATTACCTGCCGGCGGTGGAAGTATTGCATCACGCGGGAACGAGCAGCAAAGATAAACCAGGTGCGATCTACCGTCTTCACAAGAGCGCTTTTCTCTACCACCGAAAGCACGGCCCCCATGGCCCGCTCGGACTCTACAGCCTCGTGGTCCTGCTCGGTCTCATCGCCAGGGCGCTAGTCAAGCTCGCGGCTTCGCGGACACGAGGCGGGTAACAAAGTAGCCTGGAAGTGAAACTTTCCGGGGTCCCGATGTGTTGTACTGGTATGGAGGCGGACGTAGAGACCGGAAAAGAAGCGGGAGAGCGCGACAAGCTCGCAGCGCGGCTGGCCGACGGCGACCCGACAGCCCCGAGAGACCTCGTACAGAAACATTACGCGGAACTCTACCGCTATGCCGCCTCGATGCTGCGCGACCGGGCGGCTGCCGAAGACGCGGTCCAGGCGGCTCTGGAGAAGGCGTTGATCTCCCTCGGCAGCTACCCCGAAACCCGGATACGGACGCTGTCACTGCGGGCGTGGCTGTATCGGATCACCCTGAACGTAGTCCGAAACAAAGTCCGGGACGCCAGGCGTGAAGTCCTGGTACCAGAAGCCCCGGAAAGCCAGCACGGCCGGATGCAGTCTGCCTCAGACGCCCACCACAACCGGGAGGCGTGGCTGGACACCCTGGCGGCCCTCGAACGGTTGCCCGAAAAGCAGAGGACGGCGGTTTCACTGCGGTATCTGTCGGACCTGCCCTACGCGGAGATCTCCGAGGCGACCGGCTGGCCGGATGGAACGGCTAAAACGCTCGTGCGGAGAGGCGTCGCACGCCTGCGCGTCCTCCTGCTCGACACTCAACGGAAGGACTTCGGATGAATGGTAAAGGCGTAGAAACCAACGACGATCGCGTGGCCGGGCTGCTCGCAGACGCGGCGGAAAAGCTATCGCCGAGCGGCGGTGGATCCAAGGTCGTGGAACAGGCGTTGGAAAACTCCACGGACAGCTTCTTCGTAGTTACTTCTCCCCTGGGAGAGTTGTACGTCGGGGCGGGGGCGGGCGGTGTGCGGCTCGTGCATCGCGGCGGCTCGCGGGAGGAGTTCGTCAGGAGCTATCGTCGCCGCTTCGGGCGTCTCCTGGTCGAGTCGGAAGATGTAAAGACAAGCAGGTTGGCCGAACGGGTGGCCCGCGCGCTCACCGGGGAGAGAGTCCGGGTTCCACTGGACCTGGAAAAGTCCACGCCCTTCCAACGGCGGGTGCTGGAGGTAGTCGGGGGCATACCTCGCGGTGAGGTGCGACCGTACAACTGGGTCGCGCGGGAGGCAGGGACCCCTGGGGCGTCGCGAGCCGTGGGAAGTGTAATGGCGAGCAACCCGGTGCCGCTCCTCATCCCCTGCCACCGGGTCGTCAGGAATGACGGGAGCACCGGCAACTACGCCTTCGGCGCGGGAGAGAAGATAAGACTTCTGGAAGAGGAAGGTGTCCCGACCGCGGAGATCTCCATCCACCCTTACGTTGCGACCCCGACCACCAACATAGTCTGCCACGCCACCTGCCGCAACGCCAGGAGGATAAAACCCGAGAACCGCCGGCCGTTCCGATCAGCCAAAGAGGCCGTCGAGGCAGGATATC
>JBBPZK010000011.1:0-4147 GCA_038199155.1 Rubrobacterales bacterium
CCCGGTCGTGGTGACGGGAGCCATGCGCAATCCGACGCTTCCAGGGGCCGACGGCCCGGCGAACCTCCTGGCTTCGATCCAGGTGGCCGCGAGCGAAGCCGCCCGCGGGCTCGGCGCCCTCGTGGTCCTGAACGACGAGATCCACGCCGCGCGCTTCGTGCGTAAAACCCACACACAGAGCCCGGCAACCTTCCGCTCGGACCCGGTCGGTCCGGTCGGCTGGATCTCCGAAGGAACGCCAAGGATAGTGCTGCATCCGGTGGGACGTCGAAAGCTAGCGTCTCCCGATGCCGCGCGTGACCGTCCCGTGGCCCTGCACACCTTTACCCTGGGCGATGATGGGAGACTCCTTCCCGAGATAGAGCGTCACGGATACGCCGGCCTCGTAATAGAAGCCCTGGGCGGCGGCCACGTGCCTTCCGTCATGGTGAAATCCTTGGAAGATTTGGCCCAAAAGATGCCGGTCGTGCTCGCTTCGCGCACAGGAAGCGGCGAGGTCCTGCGTTCGACTTACGGCTTCCCCGGCTCGGAGACCGACCTGCTGGAGCGCGGCCTCATAAACGCCGGCCCCCTGGACGGTCTGAAGGCCCGATTACTACTCGCGCTGCTACTCGGGGGCGGAGCAAACAGAGAAGAGATAGAAGCCTCTTTCGATCCCCTACCTGACGAATAGATACCATCCGGTAATTCGTTGCCCAGACGTTCGCTTCCCCAAAGTAAACAGCCGCTGCAGACTGAAATAGGGTCCAAACTTTCACGTCAGGCTATTTGTTTGACAAATTAAAAGTTCGTCGCTAGAGTGATTATCGTCCGCATCTGGAGTCGACGGGGAACAGTCTCCGCCAAAAGGAGGTTGGAGTGAAAAGGGTAGTAGATCTCTCTCTAGTCATGACCGACAACATGCCGGCGCACAAGTTGTTTCAGAGCCCAGTGATACTGCCGGCCCTGTCACACGAGCAGACGAAAAGCTTCGGGATGGGCGTACCCGAGGACAGGATGACCTTCGCCACCAACTTCCTCGGGATGCTGGATCACGTCGGCACCCATGTCGACGCCTTGTATCACACCAACCCGAGCGGAGACCCGGTCGATGAGATGCCGCTTGAGATGTTCTTCGGCAAGGCGGTCTGCTTCGAACTGACCCACATACCGGACCTGGGTGAGATCGGGGTGGAGGACCTCGAAGACGCCGAGGAGAAATGCGGCGTCCAGGTCGACGGCCACATCGTGCTCCTCAACACCGGCCTCCACAAACGCCACTACCCGGACCCCGAAGTGGTGCGGAGCAACCCGGGCCTTACCGCAGGGGCTACCCACTGGCTCGCGGACCGCGGCTCCAAGGCGCACGGCGTCGAAGGACCCTCGACCGACATGCCCAGCAACGACCTCTTCCCCAGCCACCGCGTCTGCCGGGATCGGGGCATCTTCCATTGGGAGTGGCTCGTGAACCTGGAAGAGCTGGTCGGCAAGGGTGAGTTCACGTTCTACGGGGCGCCGCTGCTCGTAAAGGGCGGCAGCGGCTCGCCGGTCAGGGCCTTCGCCGTCCTCGACGAGTAGTTCGGCCTCCGGAAGCGCTTCGCCATCATGGGTGACAGCAACAACTACGCTACCGCGCGAGAGCTACGAGCCGCTATCGTCAAGAAAGAGGTCTCCGCGACCGAGGTCATGATCGAGACTCTCTCCCGGATGGAGGCTGTGGAGCCCACGCTCAACGCCTTCGTCACGCCGATGCCCGAGCAGGCAATGGAGGCCGCGAGGGCCGCGGATGAAGCCCTGGCCGGAGGAGAAGAGCCTGGGCCGTTGCACGGCGTCCCGATCTCCGTGAAGGACCTGATCAACGTCCAGGGCATAAGGACCACGTTCGGCTCACGCACCATGGAGAACAACGTGGCCGAGTCCGACGCGCCGGCGGTCGAACGGGTCAGGGCCGCGGGAGCGTGCATCATAGGTAAGACCACGACGACCGAGTTCGGGTGCAAAGCGGGAGGCGGGGACAGCCCGATCTCGGGTGTAACGCGAAACCCCTGGGATACATCCAGGACGCCCGGCGGCTCCAGCGCAGGCGCGGCGGCCTCGGTGGCGGCCGGGGTGACGCCCTTCGCGCTCGGCACCGACGGTGGCGGCTCCATACGCATCCCCGCCTCTCTTTGCGGCGTCTTCGGGATGAAAGCGCAGTTCGGGAGGGTACCCGTCTTCCCGACCAGCGCCACGCCGACGCTCGGGCACGTCTGTCCCATGGCGCGCTCGGTGCGGGACGCGGCGGTGCTGCTCGGTGTGATCTCCGGCTTCGACGCCCGGGATCCCGCCAGCGTCTCCGAACAGATACCGGACTACCTCGCCGCCTGTGATGCTCCGTTAGAAGGTATGCGCGTCGCCTGGAGCCCTACCCTGGGCTACGCCAGGCCCACCCGCGAGGTGCTGGAGGTCGTCGAGGGCGCGGTCAAGACCTTCGAAGACCTCGGATGCACGGTAGATCTGGTAGAGGAGGTGATGGAAGATCCGGTGGACGTGTGGACGGCCGAGTTCTACGCCGGCGCCGGAACGAGGCTCAAGAGCGCGCTCCGAAACTCGCGTGAACTCCTGGACCCCGCCGTGGCCGACATACTCGAAGACGCCCTCAAGGGGACGGTGGAAGAGTACTACGCCCAGGTCTTCGCGAGGTACGAGCTGAGGGAGAAGGTGCGCCGGTTCTTCGAGTCCTACGACCTGTTGCTAACGCCGACCCTGCCGGTGACAGCATTCGGGGCCGGGGTAAACGTGCCGCCGGAGCTACCAGAGCGCAACATCGTCTCTTGGGTCTACTACACTTATCCGTTCAACCTGACCGGTAATCCAGCCGCCTCGATCCCCTGCGGGTTCACCGGAGACGGTCTGCCCGTCGGCCTGCAGATGGTGACGGGTACGAACCGAGAGACAGACCTGCTGCGTACAGCGGCGGCCTTCGAGGAGGCACGTCCCTGGACGCACGTCGTTCCCGGTCTGTAGTCAGAACCGGAAAAGAAGGGAGACCACCATGGCGGCCAGATCCTTGACCATAGACCGCGTGAAGAGTACGGAGCGGATAAGGCGCGATATAGAGACCCTCGCCGGTCCCGACTATACGCGTTCCTCTGAAGCGATCCGGCGCTACGCCTACACGCCCGAGTACCGCAACACCATCGACTACTTTATCGGGGAGCTGGATGCTCTGGGCTTCGAGCATTACGAGGACCCCGTCGGCACGCTCGTCGCCCGGAACCGCCCGACGGGCGAGAATGTGTTCGGCCTCGGCTCCCACTGCGATTCGAACCGCAACGGCGGCAAGTACGACGGCACGATGGGCGTCGCCACGGCCTTGGAAGTCTGCCGCCTCAACGAGGAGCTACACCTCGATCTTCCGCTCCAGCTCATCTCCTTCCTGGAAGAGGAAGGCTCGGGCTTCGGCCAGATGCTGCTGGGGAGCCGTATCGTGGCTCAAAGGACGACCGAGCAAGAACTGCGCGAGGAGTTCCGTGCGACAGACGACGGGCGCAGCTTTTGGGAACATGCGGAGGAGGCCGGTTACGAGCCGGGACGCTGGCGAGACTCGGCCCGCATCCTCGATAACCTCTCCGGTTGGATCGAACTCCACATCGAGCAAGCGCGCGTGCTCCAGGATACGGATAACCGCATCGGGGTCGTCGGCGCCATTGCGGGCTACATCCACGCCGACATTACGGTGCACGGTCGTGGCGACCATGCCGGGGCGACCCCCATGGACTTCCGCCAGGACGCCGGCCTGGTCATGGCCGAGTGCGTGCTAGAGTTAGAGCGCCTCGCGAAAAAGGCCGGCAACGGTACGGTCGGTACGGTCGGGGAGATCGAACTCCGCCCGAACCTGATCAACGCCGTTCCGGGCGAAGCCCGCTTCTCGCTCGATATCCGTGGGGTGAACGAGGAAAGCTTCCACAGCGTCGCCCGCGACATCGCCGCATTCGCACGGACGGCAGCCGAGAAACGAGGCATGAGCGCCGAATACTCGCCGCGTCAGACGCTACCGGTGACGCCACTGGACCAGCGGGTGGTGAACGCACTGGAGTCAGCGGCCGAGGCGAGCGGCGAACCGTACGCGTCGATGAACTCCGGCGCGGCCCACGACACCATGAGCATCGCCGACCGTGTCCCGAGC
>JBBPZK010000012.1:0-2353 GCA_038199155.1 Rubrobacterales bacterium
AGACTGCTCGCACCTGATCCGGGCTCTCTCCCACTCCGGACTGGTGATGGATGACGAAACTTCCGGCGGCATCCGCGCCTACCATCTCCCGACGCCCTGGGGAAACAGGCCCATAATAGCCGCCGACCCCGAAGCCGGATGGCTCATGCTCCGCGCCAAGATGAACTTTGCGGAGAGCGCCGCCACTACAACGGCGTAGCTCCCGGAAGAGAATGTGGCGGGACAGGAATATTTGCGAGAGGCGGGGCTCACCGGGAGCCGGCGGATACCGAGGATGGTCCTGGGCGGGCCGCTTCACTGGCAGCCGCCGGCGGTATAGGGGTTGTTCAGCCTGGCCAAAGGCTAGGAAAGCCTAAGCCTTCAGCCGCTCCAGGTACTGCTTGCGGAACTTGGCGACCTTCGGCGCTATGACGACCTGGCAGTAAGGCTGGTAGCCGTTGTTCCGGTAGTACTCCTGGTGGTAGTCCTCGGCGACGTAGAACTCCGAGAAGGGCGCCACCTCGGTGACTATAGGGTTGCTCCAGAGACCTTCGGACTCCAGGTCGGAGATCACTGTTTCCGCGACCCGCTTCTGCTCTTCATCGTGGTAGAAGATCGCCGAGCGGTACGACTCGCCCACGTCCGCGCCCTGGCGGTTGAGCGTCGTCGGATCGTGGATCGTGAAAAAAACCTCCAGGATCTCCCGGAACGAAACCACCTCCGGGTCGAACGTAACCCGCACGACCTCCGCGTGTCCCGTCGTCTCGGAACAGACCTGCCGGTAAGTCGGGTTCGGCACGTGCCCGCCCGAGTAACCGGACACTACGCTCTCGACGCCCCTCAACTCCTCGTAGACCGCTTCGAGGCACCAGAAGCAGCCGCCCCCGAGCGTGGCGGTCTCGGTGTTGGAATTGCCGTTCGAAAGATCATCCATAGTCATGCGCGTCATCTCCGTTCGTGAAAACTATACACTTCTGGTATACCGCATCGGCCAACCCGATGCACGGTACAAAAACACAGGAGCGGCTCCTTGTGGTTAGATATGGTGGTAGAAAGACCGAGTTGAGGACCATGCTCAAAGAAGCGAAACAAAACTGGAAGCAGTTCACGGAGAGCGAGCCCGGCAGCCGCTTCAAGGACCGCTATCGTCGCCGTCAGGAAACCGGACGCCGCCACGTGCTCCTGAGGGTCTTCACCGTGATCCTCGGCGTCATTATCGCGGTCGGGAGCCTCGTGCTCGCCCCCTTGCCCGGCCCCGGCTGGGGAACCGTCTTTATAGGACTGATGATACTCGCCGGCGAAGTGCTGGTCGCCGCCCGCTTTCTCGACTGGGCCGAGGTGAGGCTCAGGAAGCTCACCCGCCGGTTCAGCGCGCTCTGGAGCAGATCTTCCCCTCTTGGTAAAGCCCTGATCTACGTCGCAGGCCTCGCCTGCAGCGCGGCCTTCCTGTACCTCGCCTACTACCTGTTTTTCATCCGCTAACGGATCGGGCATCAAGCCCCGGCACGAGAACGAGAGACGCGCCAGACCCACGCGATAAGCAAGAGCTGCAACGGCAGGCGCATCCACAAAAGCGTCACCCACCACGAAGGCTTCCCGGCGCTGCGCGCATCCAGCAACATCTGCAAGTTCGCCGGCCAAACAGCGATCAGCAACAGCACGAGTCCGATCCCCGCAACAGAACGTGTATGTTTGGAGAACAACCCGAGCCCGCCCATGACCTCAAGCGCTCCGCTCAAATAGACCAACTCGCGGTGCAGCGGCAGGTAAGGCGGCATGATCTGCTCATAAGTGCCAGGAGCGAAGAAGTGAAGCGCGCCGGCCCCGACGAAGAGAGATCCAAGGAGCGTGCGAGGGACATTACCCAAGCACGTATCCCGCCAGTACGCTCTGTACGTGGTAGATATTCAGATGCTTGTTGAACTGCTTCTGTATCGGCAAGGGGCTACCCGAGATCCAGACCTTCAACTCCGCATCGAGGTCAAAGTGACCGGCAGTCTCGACACTGAAGTGCGTAATGCTCTTGTAGGGTAGGGAATGATACTCGACCTTGTGGCCTGTAAGACCCTGCTTATCAACGAGGATGAGCCGCTTGTTCGTAAAGACGAACAAGTCTCTGACCAACTGGTAAGCTTTCTCGATCTGCTCGCCCGACGCCAACACCTGGGCAAAATCCTCCTCTATCTTCGAAGGCTCGATCTCCGACGCATTGCCGAGCAAACCATCCAATAAACCCATCCGTGCTCCCTTCCGAATAAATTCCCGTTCACGGCCCCAGCCATACCAAGCCCTGCTTTTCTGTAGATCGGACGGAGAGCCACGGAACTTTAACTGAACTGTATATCGAAACGGAGAGAGCAGCCTCAACATCAAC
>JBBPZK010000013.1:0-3685 GCA_038199155.1 Rubrobacterales bacterium
GGCGTCGAGGCGAAGTTCCTCTACTTCCCCGACGAGAACCACTGGATCATGAAACCGAACAACATAAAGATCTGGTACCAGACCGTCATCAACTTCATTGACCACTACTCTCACGGCAAGGAATGGAAGAGACCGGAGCTACTGTAACCTCCTACCAGTTCCTCAAATAATCCTTCAGAGCATGCTCCGTGCTCGGGAACGCCAACTCTTCCCACGGCAACTCCTCCCGCGGAAAGCTCCTCACGCTCATCGTCTCGTCGAGCGGCTCCGGCTCACCGCCAACCACCCGAGCCCCGAACACTGCGATAGCCGGAACCTGGCCTCCATAGGAGTACAGTCCGACGATGCCCTCAACCTCGATCTCTACCCCACACTCCTCGCAGACCTCACGCGCGGCGGCAACCTCCGCCACTTCACCCTGCTCCACGAAACCGCCCGGAAAAGTCCACTTCCCATACCCCGGCTCGATGTCCCTCTGGATCAACAGGATCCCGCCATCCACCTCGAAGAGAGCGCCCGCCACCAACTTCGGACCCTGATAGAAAACGAACCCGCAGTTATCGCAGACCAGCCGCTCCGGTTCGCCTCTCTTGATGACCCGTCGCCGGAGCCGTCCGCCACAGCGGGGACAGAAGTTGTATTCAGGCGGGTTCATAGTAGCGAAAGAGCCACGTCCGGCGTGCTAGAATTCCAACTCACGCGGACGTAGCTCAGTTGGTAGAGCGCCAGCTTCCCAAGCTGGAGGTCGCGGGTTCGAAGCCCGTCGTCCGCTCTGTTGTAGCAGGCCAGCATCTTAGCTTCTTGACTATAAAAGACGAGACTCGCGGCCCCCGTCGTGTTTTCGAGGCTACGCTTCATCGCAACCGCTCTTGCTGACAAGCTGACCGGCTGAAGTGCTGACTGACTGAGCGGCTACCCGCGACCCCGGATCTTACGCATCAGCCACTTGGCCGGGTCGTAGTATTCGTCGGCGACGCGCTCCTTTAGCGGGATGATGGAGTTGTCGGTGATCTTGATGCCCACCGGACACATCTCGGTGCAACACTTGGTTATGTTGCAGTAACCGATGCCGTTGTCTTCTTTGAGGTCTTCGAGGCGGTCCTGGTCGTCCATCGGATGCATTTCTAGCCACTGGTTACGGACGAAGAAGCGCGGCCCGGCAAACTCCTCGTGCTTGTTGTGGGTTCGCAAGACGTGGCACACGTCCTGGCACATAAAGCACTCGATGCACTTCTTCGGCTCGTAAAGGCGCTCCACGTCCTCCTCGTACATCGTGAACGGCGCCTGCTCCTCGCTGTGGAACGGTTTTATGCCCTTCGACACCTCGTAATTCCACGACACGTCCGAGACGAGGTCCTTTATGACCGGGAACGCCCGCATGGGATGCACCCGGATGTCCGCGCCCTCGAACTCCTCTACACGAGACTTGCACATCAGCTTCGGTTTGCCGTTGATCTCCGCGCTGCAAGAGCCGCAGTGCGCCGCCTTGCAGTTCCAGCGTACGGCCAGATCCTGCGCCTGCTCGGCCTGGATGGCGAGCACCGCGTCCAGCACGACCATACCCTCTACCAGCGGGACCGAATACTCGACCTCCTGCCCGCCCTCCGAGTCTCCCCGGAAGATCCTGAGGGTCGCCATCTTGCCGTTGCGGCCCAAGTCCTCGTTGCTCACGGGGGCGTGAGCCTTGGAGGTTACGCCCCCCGGATTCTGTCCTTCGCTCATGCCTTCGCTTTCTCCTGCTCTAGTAGCGAGGCCAGGTGCTCGGGCATCTGCGGTATCTCCCGCTTCTCGATGCCGACCTCGCCCTGCCCGTCTTTGTTGACAATAAAGTTGAGCTTGCCGAGTTCCTCGTCCGGCCCGTCGTAGTCGAGCCTCCACTGGGCGCCCCGGCGCTCCGTCCGCTCCATCGCGGTCCTGAGTATAATCTCGGAGATCTGAACCAGATACCGGATGTCCTGGGCCGTGTGCCAACCTGGATTGAAGAGCCGCGAACCCGGCACGCTGATCTGGGGCAGCCGATCCTTGAGCGCGAGTATCTTCCCCAGCCCTTCCTTGAGTGAGTCACCGTTGCGCATCAGGTTAGCGTGTTCCATCATCGCGTCCTGCAGCTCCTGCTGCATCAGGTAGGGGCTCTCGCCGCCCTCTTTCCTCTCCAGCGGTTCCAGGACGCGCCGGATCTCCTCCTGTACCTCGGCAACGTCCGCGTCCGCCGGATGGACGCTCTGCTCGACGTAGTCGGAAGCGCCCTCGCCGGCCCGCCGGCCGAAGACCAACAGGTCCGAGAGCGAGTTGCCGCCGAGTCGGTTCGCGCCGTGCAGTCCGCCGCAGACCTCGCCCGCCGCGAACAAACCCGGCACGGATGAAGCGCAGGTCTCCGGCGTCACCTTCACGCCGCCCATCGTGTAGTGGACGGTCGGGAAGACCTCCATCGGTTCTTTGGCGATGTCTATGTCGGCGAGCTTCAGGAACTGCTCGTGCATGGTCGGGAGCTTCTTCATAATTCCCTCGTAGCCGAGGTGCGTGATGTCCAGGTAGACCCCGCCGTGCTCGCTGCCGCGTCCTTCCTGGACCTCGGTGTAGTTGGCGCGCGCCACCACGTCGCGGGTCGAGAGCTCCATCTTCTCGGGGTCGTAGTTCTCCATGTAACGGTTTCCCTCGGAGTTGCGGAGCAGGCCGCCCTCGCCGCGCACGCCCTCGGTGACGAGCAGGCCGCGCACGCCCGGAGGCCAGACCATCCCCGTCGGATGGAACTGCATCATCTCCATGTCGACCAGTTCCGCTCCTGCGTCGTAGGAGAGGATCACACCGTCCCCCGTGCCTTCCCAGGAGTTGGACGTGACCTTGAAGATACGGCCCCAGCCGCCGGTCGCCATCACGACCGCCTTCGCCTTGAAGTGGATGAACTTGCCGTTCTCGCGGGTGTAGGCGAGCGCCCCCGTTACCCGGCCATCCTTCTTGAAGAGCTTGGTGACGGTCGTCTCCATATAGACCCTCGCGTCGGTGGCGAGGACCTTCTCCTGCATCGTCCGGATCAACTCAAGACCCGTCCGGTCACCGACGTGGCACAGACGACGGTACGTGTGCCCGCCGAACGGACGCTGGGATATTTTACCGTCAGGGGTGCGGTTGAAAAGAGCGCCCCACTGCTCCAACTCATAGACCCTATCCGGGGCTTCCTTGGTGAACAACTCAACCATTTGCCAGTTGTTCAGGAACTTGCCGCTCTTCATCGTGTCGATAAAGTGCTGGCGCCAGGAGTCGTCGGGGTCAACGTTGCCCACGGATGCGGCGATGCCGCCCTCGGCCATGACCGTGTGGGCCTTGCCGAGCAGCGACTTGCTGACGATGCCGACCGAGAGCCCGCGCTGGGTGGCCGCGACGGCCGCCCGCATACCAGCGCCGCCAGCCCCGATTATCAGGATGTCGTGCTCGCGCACCTCGTAGTCCTCGTGGCCACCGTTCCGGTGGTTGCCGTTTCGACCGTTTCCGTTCTCGTGTCCGTTTCTCTGCATAACCTACACCTACCTATCCTAGGATCGTCAGGTCGGGTATAACGCCTGCCGCTATAAGCCTCATGTAAACGTCCGTGATCAGCAGGAAGGTCAGGCTTACCCAAGCCCACATCGCGTGCCGACCGTTTAGTACGCTGACCCAATTGTACGCCTTGCGTCGAGCGTTGCCGCCC
>JBBPZK010000014.1:0-2002 GCA_038199155.1 Rubrobacterales bacterium
TCGCGACACCCTCGTTGATGCCGCATATACCGACCTCCAGGCTCGTCGCCACTTGCGTCGCCTTCGCCGCACTTCCGAAGAACACGTACCCTGCGAGCCCGAGCGGGTTGCGGTTGAGGTCCCGGACCAGGCGTCCCGCGTCGGAGAACCCGGCTACCAGGACGAGCGGGCCGAAGATCTCCGTCTGCAGGAGCTTGGGGTCAGCCTTCTCGTACGAAGAAGTCGCGAGCACTTCAGGTGCGAAGAAGCACTCCGGCGAGAGACTTTCGTTCTCTCCGGGTGGCGCAGCGGCGGCTACCGGCTCGAAGCCCGAAGCTAGCGCTCGCTCTCTTAACTCGTCCATGGTGGCCTGGTGTCCGGCGTTGATGAGCGGCCCGAGCGTTGTATCTTCGTGCAGTGGGTCCCCGAGCTTCAGGCTTCTGACCCGCTCCGCCAGCCCCGCTACGAAGTCTTCGTACAGGTTTTCGTGGACGTAGAAGATGTTGGCCGCCACGCATGATTGTCCGCAGTTGCGGAACTTGGCTATCATCGCCTGATCCAGGGTGACCTCAAGGTCCGCGTCCTCGAGCACGATGAACGGGGCACACCCGCCGAGTTCCAACGCCAGCTTCTTCATCGTCGAGGATGATTTCTCGTAGAGCATCTTCCCAACGCCTGTGGAGCCGGTGAAGCTGACGAGCCTCACCCGTGGGTCTTCCAGAAGGGTTTCCGTAATCTCCGAAGCCGGTCCCGTCACCAGGTTCGCTACCCCGTCCGGCAGCCCCGCCTCCATAAGGCACTCGAAGAGTTGGATGACGGAATTCGGGGCTTGCTCGCTGGGCCGCGCCACGACGGTGCATCCGGCGGCGAGCGCCGGGGCTATCTTGCGCGCCTGGATCGAGACCGGAAAGTTCCAGGGCGTCAGGCTCGCGATCACGCCGACCGGCTTCCTGACCACCAACTGCGGCCCGCTAGCCCTCCCGTCTACCGCCGAGATCTGCTCCAACCGCCTCGCTTCCCCGGAGAACCACGAGAAGTAATCTGCAGAGAAGCGCACCTCACCGACAGCCTCCGCTAGCAACTTGCCGCTCTCCACCGCTAACGTCTCGCCTATCTCATCCGCCCGCTCCAAAAGAAGCGCCGCAACCCGACCGAGAACCGCCGACCGCTCGAACCCGGAGGCCCCGCTCCAACCCCCGAGCGCCTCCGATGCAGCGTCGATTGCATCATTGGTCTCGCTTCTACCCGCCTCGGCCTGCCGCAAGACGACCTCGCCGCTCACAGGATTCGTTACCTCTCGCGATGATTCTCCTGCCCGCCACTCCCCACCAATGAAAATGGACTTCTTCACATTATCCACGCGTTCCCTCCTACCCTTGCCCCATAATCCCCCCCTGGCGATGGAAATTTAGGTTATACCAATACCACGTACTCTGTCAAGATGAAATACTCAAAACTCCGTTTGGCGAAGATATTTGCTTGAAAATTACCGCTGTGATATTGTTTGGTATGTGTTTTGGTATTACCAAAAATGAGAGGAGAGGAGCTTTTGCATAAGTTTTTGATCCACAAGCGTGGAGATCATGTGGGGGTGGTGACTTCGGACATCGAGGGTGGTGAATCGGCGACCGGAGTGTATATGGATGACGATTCGACCGTTGAGGTATCGGCCAACGGTAGCATACCGCTGGGGCATAAAATCGCGGTGGAGGAGTGCGAGGGTGGCGGAGAGGTGATCGAGTACGGTATCGTGATCGGCCGGGCGCCGGAGGGTTTCGGAATTGGAGACTACGTGCACACCCATAACTTGAAGAGTGCTAGGTGGTAGTTGTGGATCTCTACGGATACAGGCGCGAGGACGGCCGGGTCGGAGTACGAAACCACGTGATAATCCTGCCGGTGGATGACATTTCAAACGCGGCATGCGAGGCGGTAGCCTCTCACATTCAGGGGACGCTGGCGCTGCCGCATTCCTACGGGCGGTTGCAGTACGGAGAGGATCTGGATCTCCACTTCCGGACCA
>JBBPZK010000015.1:0-2528 GCA_038199155.1 Rubrobacterales bacterium
CTATCAGCGGGCCGAGCACGGCTCCTATCTGATCCATGGCCTCGTGCAACCCGAAACCCCATCCACGGCCCATCCGCGTCGTGGCATGCGAGAGCATCGCGTCACGGGCAGGGGTACGAACCGCCTTACCGAAACGTTCGGCGAAGATTAGACCAGCAGCGAGCGGCCAGTTGCCCGCCAGCGCCAAGAGCGGGACGGCGAGGAGGTTCAAGGCGTATCCTAAAATCGTTATAGCCCAGTAGCGTCGGGACCTGTCGGCGAAGTACCCCGAGAAGACGCGAATCCCGTAGCCGATGAACTCCCCCAATCCCGAGACGAAACCGGTAACGGCGGCGCTTGCTCCCAGAAAGGCCAGAAAAGGCCCGGTGATGCTCCGCGCCCCCTCGTAAGTCATGTCCGCGAACAGACTCACCACACCGAGCAAGACCACGAACTTTATCGCCGTGCGTCCCTCAACAGGAGTAGATTCGTTCCCGGAGCTCTTTCGATCCCAAGCCAAGCTTTTATCCTTTTCGTCCCGGATCCGCAACGAAGTACCATAGCCTCTGGAGGAGGCCGGACATCAGTGCGTAAGCGGTGGCAAGCATTGGCCGGGCGACGCGCACGCGAGACAGAGCCTCTATTCGATCCGGCTCGCCTCCTCTGGTTTGCAGTCTCGCCTCTGGCCGTGCAACTCGTACGGAGAGGCGGTTGATCTCTTTTTCCAACCGAGCGAGTGGCCCCTGCTGCATACGCCGCGGCCCATTCGCGAGTAGGTCCAAAGTCTCCCGCGGAGCGTACAGTCGAAGTTCCAGAATCCCACCGTCCACGAGACTTATCCCCCGCGGCGGCCGACCAGGCGGCGGATAGTCCGTATATGAGCGTTGCGCTCTCGGCCCCAGGGCTCATCCTGGTGCTGGTAGTCGTTGTGCTGGATGTGCCTATAAAGGTCCTCTTCCAACTCTTTCATCGCCGCGCGGGTGACCTCCACCAGCGCTTTTGGCAGCCCGCCGGCCAGCGCCGAAGCGCGGCTCAGATGCCTGACGCACGCGGCTCCGGGACCGTCCAAGGCCTCCTCCAATGAGCCGTCCTCCGCTCCCTCTACAAGGACCCGCAGGTACCGTTCTTCCGACTCTGCCTCCGACCGGCAGACCATGCACTCCGAGCCGGGTTCGGGAATGGCCGGTTGCTCGGTCGACCCGCCAAGAATCGTAGGAAGGATCGCAGAGGTCTTCGCGGGCTCCGTCGCAGATGAGAGGTGTTCTATCTCTTGCCGGACAACGACCCGGTAGAGGATGGATGTGCCCAGAGCATCGCGCATGTCGAGCATCTCGTAGGCGTGCCGGTTACACAGCCCAAGCGAATCCCTGAACCCTTTCTGGACATCCGGATCGTTCACCAACTCGTACAAGAGGTTGTCCAGGTAGTCGTGGCTGGTCTTGCTCACCAGACGGCAGACGGCGCATCCGTCCTGTCCTAGAGCCTCCTCGAGCTCGAAGTGGGCGATGCTCTTTCCCGTATTCTTCAAAGATTGCCTCCCATGACGCTGGTTACGACGTTCGCGGCATCCGGGTCGGAGAATGGGATCCGGCGTTCGCGCAGGCCCCTTTTCGAGCGGCGGGATACGATCACTCCTTCCACGGTAGACTCCATGCCGGCGATGCGCCGACGAGGGATCGAGTAGGCGGTGGAGCCGTACGTGTTGTCACCCGTGGCCTCGCCCTCCTCTATGACGAGCAGACGCCGGTCGGTGGCCGCCAGGGCGGTGGCTGCCACCACTCTCCGCCGCAACACCAGCAACCGTCGTTCCCAGACCGCCGGCGCGAAGGCCACGGCGTGCAGCACTTCTCCTGGAAGGAGCTGTCCCCGCAGCGCATTGCGGAACTTCAGCGGCAGCCCGCGAAATTCGGCGGTTTCTTTCGACTCTCTTTTCTGGCTAACGTCGCACACCTCCTCCAGAATAGAGCTAATGAGGTCCTCGAAAATACGGAGGGCGACAGCGTTGAAGTCGATCCGGACGGGTTCTTCACCATCGGGCGCGAAGGCCACCCATGCGTGGAGCAGCACGTGGCCGATCTCGACCTCCAGCAACTCCACAAGAGCGATCTCACGACGGTCGACCTTCTGTTTTCTTTCCTCAAGTACCCACAACCGCCCGTCTCCAATGCCAAGCGCCCGCCTCGGGTCCGCCGCGCCTTCGCCCCGTGTCAGCCGGTCCCACGGCCTGGCGAAACCCTGAGGCGGGACGAAGACGATCTTGTCCGCTGGCCGAGCGGCCTCCGCGAAAGCTTCGGGGAGTCTGGCCGGCCCTGGGACCCGATATGGAAACTCCGTGCGCACCGCTCTCCACTCCCGTTACAGCTTCTGGTTCTCTTCACCGGAACGGCAAAAAGCTTCTACGCCGTTGATCCGGTGTAGAAGCTATCAGCACCTTTGCGAGATGCGGTTGATGAGGCGAGCTTCATCGCCTATAAGGTTGCCATCATTATACACGAAGCTAGTTTGTGTCTTCCGTCGGGTGCTCCTGTCGGGGCTCCATAAAGCTAGTC
>JBBPZK010000016.1:0-10201 GCA_038199155.1 Rubrobacterales bacterium
AGTAGTCGAACTCGGCGGCCTGTCCGATGACTATTGGCCCTGAACCGATGATAAGAACACTAGATATATCGTCGCGGCGCGGCAAGACTAGGCCGGAGCCTTCTGCGAGACGCTCTCCACGAAACCATCGAAGAGGTAGCCCGAATCACGCGGTCCGGGGCTCGATTCGGGATGGTACTGGACGCTCCAGGCGAGCAAGTCAGAGGCGGCGATCCCCTCTACCGTACCGTCGTAGAGGTTCCGGTGGGTGAGCTCGACGCCGGACGGGAACGTCTCGCCGTCCACCGCGAAGCCGTGGTTCTGGCTGGTTATCTCGATCCGTCCGGTCGCGAGGTTGCGTACCGGGTGATTCGCGCCGTGATGTCCGAACGGCATCTTGTACGTCTCACAACCGAGCGCGAGGCCGAGCAGTTGGTGTCCGAGGCAGATCCCAAACACCGGCGTCTCCCCGAGCAAGGGACGCAAGTTGTCGACGGCTTTATCGAGGGCGGCGGGGTCCCCCGGACCGTTTGAGAGGAACACGCCATCCGGTTTCTCCTCCAGGACTTCAGATGCGTTCGTCGAGCCGGGCATTGCCAGGACCGAGGCTCCCCGGCTCCGCAGTTCTTTGTAGATGGAGCCTTTCACACCGTAGTCCAGGGAGATGACCCGGCAGACCTCCTCGCCGAAGGCCGGCAGGAGTACGGGTTCCGTAAGCTCAGAGCCGGTCGAGGCGAGATCCAGGCCGGCCATTTCGGGATGGGTGTTCGCCTTGACGCGCAGGGAAGCCACGTCGTTCTCGACGGTAGAGATAACTCCCCGCATCGAACCTTTATCCCGGAGATGTCGGGTCAAGGCGCGGGTGTCGAGACCTTCGATACCCAGGACTCCGGTTTCGTCGAGGAGCTCGGCGAGAGAGCGTTGGCTGGCCCAGTTGCTGTAGTAAGGGGTGTATTCGCGCACGATCACGGCGGCGGCCTGGATTTTTTGGGACTCTTCGTCGCCTGGGATGACGCCGTAATTTCCTATGATCGGATAGGTGAAAACGACGATCTGACCTCGGTAAGAAGGGTCGGTAAGGGTCTCCTGGTAGCCGACCATGCTGGTCGTGAAGACGACCTCGCCCGCCACCTCGCCCTCTCCGGCGAAGCTCCATCCTTCGAAGACGACGCCGTCTTCCAGTACGACCATCGTCCGGCTCCGTCCCGCGCTACCGTACTCCAAGCTCCGCTCCAGTCCTGTCGTGTACCAACTCTCCACCAACTATAGTACCCGCCACGCGGCCCGTTAACTTTTTGCCGAGGAAAGGACTGTTCCAGGAGCGGCTCACGAGCGTCTCCCGACTCACCGTCCACTCCTCCGAGAGGTCCACGAGCACGAGGTCTGCCGGGGCTCCGACAACTACGCGGCCTGTTCCTCCGACCCAGCTCCCCGGAGCGCAACTCATAGCCTCGATCAAGCGCGAAAGCGGCAGCTTTCCTTCCAGCACCAACTCCGTGTAAAGTGCCGAAAACGCCGTCTCCTGGCCGAGTAGACCGGGAGCCGCTTCTTCGAGCGGGAGTGCCTTCTCTTCGGAAGCGTGCGGCGCGTGGTCCGTCGCCACGAAGTCAAGGACACCATCCCGCAAAGCCTCCCGGACACCCCGGAGGTCTTTCTCGGGCCGCAAGGGTGGATTGACCCGGTACATCCCATCCAGGGTGGCGACCAACTCGTCCGTGAGCGTCAGGTGGTGGGGCGTCGTGTCGACGGTGACATCCGCCCGGTCCTTGAAAAAGGCGACCAGGGCCGCCGAGAGGGCGGTAGAGACGTGGGTGATGTGGACCTTCGCGCCGGTCTCGGAGGCGAGGATCAAGGCCGTCGCCGTCGCCGCGTCCTCGGCGCTAGCCGGGGAGCCGGGGATGCCGGCTAGCGCCGCCGCTGCACCGTCGTGTACGACGCCGGTAGCGAGCGTGTGGTCTTCACAGTGCAGGATCACCGAAAGCCCCGCAGAGCGGGCGTAAAGCATCCCGTTGCGCAACACTCCGGCGGAGGCGGTCCCGAGCCCATCGTCCGAGACGCAGAAAGCTCCAGCTTCTTTCAGGAGGCGCATCTCGGTAAGGCGCTCGCCTTTCAAGTCGGCGTGGAGGGCGGCAGAGACGTAAGCCCGGACCCGCGACTCCTGCTCGATGCGCCGCACGAGCCCGCTGACTATGACCGGCTTGTCCACGATTGGGTCAGTATTCGGCATCATGACGACGCTCGTAAAGCCACCGGCCGCCGCCGCCGCCGAACCCGTCTCTATAGTCTCCTCGTCCTCACGGCCTGGGGTGCGCCAGTGGGCGTGTACGTCCACGAATCCTGGGAACAGGTGCAGGCCGTCGGCGTCTATACTTCGTCCGCCCTGGAGGTCTTCTCCGATCTCGGAGACACGTCCTTTGGAAACTCGCACGTCCGCCACGCAGTCAAGGTCGGAACTCGGGTCCAAGACATGGGCGTGCCGGATGAGCAACTCGTCGCTCACGCCGCGACTTCCTGGATGACGCCGGTCGCAAGCGCAAGAACCGCCGAGCGAACCGAGATACCGGCTGCGACTTGGGCGGAGATCAGGGAAGCGTCGTCGAGCACCACGTCCCCGGAGATCTCCACCCCGCGATTGACCGGACCAGGGTGCATCACCTGAACTCCGGGCAGTAGATGCCTGCGCGAGACACCGTAATGAGCCGCGTACTCGGCCACAGACGGCACGCGGGCTCCGGCCATCCTCTCGTTCTGGAGCCGGAGCAAATACAGGACGTCCGCCCCCCACTCCAGCGCCTCGTCCACCGAGGAGAGCACCGGCAGGTCCCAGGCTTCCGCCTCGTTCGGCAACAGGGTGAGAGGCGCGACCAGCGAGACATCCATCCCGGCGGCCTTGAAAGCGGGGATAACACTGCGCGCCACCCGGCTGTGGAGTATGTCTCCGGCGATGGCGACTTTCTGTCCGGCCAACTCTTCGAAGCCGCCTGACGCCTCGCTCAAGGCGTACAGGTCGAGTAGGGCCTGCGTCGGGTGCTGGCCGCAGCCGTCACCCGCGTTTATGACCGCCGCGTCCGTGTGGCGGGTGGCGAGGGCGGCGGCTCCAGCGGCGGGGTGACGAATCACCAGCGCGTCGGCGCCGAGGTTGCTCAGGGTGACCACGGTGTCCACGAGCGACTCGCCCTTCGAGATGGCGGAGCCTTTCTCGGACAGTGAGATCACATCGGCCCCCGATCTCCGCGCGGCCAACTCGAAGGATGGCGCCGTACGTGTCGAAGACTCGAAGAACGCCAGACAGACGGTCCTGCCCTCCAGAGGACGTTCGACCTTCCCATCGGCAAAGTCTCTCGCAAGATCCAGGACAGAGCGCAAGTCCTCCCGGCTCATCCCGTCTATGGTCAATAGGTGCTTACCCTGCAACGACGATCACCCCATCCTCCCCATCGGTCTCCTCCAGCTTCACCCGCACCCGCTCCCTGCGGGATGTCGGGACGTTCTTCCCGACGTGATCCGCCCTAATCGGCAACTCCCTGTGGCCCCGGTCGACCAGGATGGCGAGCCGCACCGCCTCGGGGCGCCCCATCTGAAGAAGCGCGTCCATCGCCGCCCGCGCCGTTCGTCCCGTAAACAAAACGTCGTCCACGAGCACAACCGTCCTGCCGGTAACCTCGAACGGGATGCTGCTGCCGTGAACCTCCGGCTCTTCGGCGGCGAGGTCGTCGCGGTGAAGGGTGATATCGAGGGATCCAACAGGGACCTCGATCCCCTCGAACCTCCTGATGTTCTCCGAGATGCGACGCGCCAACGGAACCCCGCGCGTCAGCACCCCAACCAGGGCGAGGTCGTCCAGCGCCGATGCGTTTCGTTCGAGTATCTCGTGGGAGATGCGCCGTAGAGAACGACTAAGGCCGTCCGGGGTGAGTATCTCCGAACGCGCGCGTTCCTCCGTGCCTGAAGCTCTCAAGCCTACTACCTCCTTCGCGCCTCGCGGAGCGCCGTTAAAGGTCGGTTGTTAATTGAGAGTTAAAGTACCAGAGCCGCCCCCACCCGTCAAGCAGTGGAGTCCTCGCGGTTCAGTCTACCGGAAGCCAAGCCGTGACTCCGATTCGCGCAAGTCTTGGGGTATCTCCGATTTGAAGTCCATCTTTTTCTCCGTTACCGGATGGATAAAAGAGAGGCGTTCGGCGTGGAGCCAGAGGCGGCTGTTTCGTATTGTTTCGCCGTAGAGCGGGTCCGCGTAGACTGGATATCCGATGGCGGAGAGGTGAACCCGAATCTGGTGTGTCCGGCCCGTGTCCAGCCTGACGCGGAGTATCGTGTATCCCGCCGCCTTCTCAAGCACCTCGAAGTGCGTGATCGCCTGCTTCCCGACCCCGGCGGCCATCAACGTCGGGTTCTCCGGGTCGCGGCCAACGGGCGAGTCAACGGTCCCTGTATCCGGCAATCCCTCGCCCACGACGACCGCCCGGTACACGCGCCCGACACGCCGCTCCGAAAGCATCTTTACGAGGTTCGAGTAGGCGGGCTCCCCTTTCGCCACCACCATCAGGCCGGAAGTATCCCGGTCGAGTCGGTGGACGATACCGGGCCGCGAAGGGTCTCCGCCCCCGGCGATTCCCTTGTCGAGGAGCGCGTTTACGAGCGTCCCGGAAGCGTTTCCTGCTCCCGGATGAACGACGAGCCCCGCCGGCTTGTCCACCACCAGGATATCCTCGTCCTCGAAAAAGATCGGGGCCGGAATATCTTCAGAACCAGGCCGCTCGTCCGGGGGCTCCCATTCGACCAACTCGCCTTGACGCACTTTATAAGAGGATGAGGCTTCCGCTCCACCGACCCTTAATGAGCCGTCAGAGATCAAACGTTGCACCACACTCCGGCTCAAGCCCGAACGTCGCGCCGCCAGACGGTCGAGGCGCTCTCCGACTTCCCCCAGCCCGACCTCGAAGCTCTGGCGCGTCACACCCGCACGAGCAGTTCCGCAAGACCTTCCCGGACATCTCGCGGCTCCACACCCTGGACGAAGACCTCTTTGTCCCTGCCAGATGCACCCCGGACAACCGCGACCCGTGAGAGATGTACCCCCAGAATTCGCGCCAGAAAACGTTCGATTTCCGCGTTGGCCCATCCGTCTATGGGGGGTGCGGCTACCTTCAGCTTGATCGCCCCCTCACCGTAGGTACCAGCCACGGATGTCTCCCTCGTCCCAGGAGAGGCCCTCAAGCCGAGCATCGTCCCGGTCTCGCCCTTCGCGACGTGGGCGAAGTCTCTAGTCACGACGGCGCAAGAATCGGCTCGCGCGCCAAGACCTGCCTTTCTCCTTGTCTCCGTTCTCGGATGTGCCGTTGCTCTCACTCTTTGGGTCGCCATTTGGAGTCGGCTCCTCCCGATCTACCTCGGCAGCGGCTTTTGAGTCCGTCGAAGCTGCGGCGTTTTCGGATGGGGCGTGCTCCGCGCTGGACGGCTCTACCTCCGGCTCTTCGACTTCGGGGTCTGTTTGCTCCAAGTCCTCCGTCTGAGAACCTTCGGAATGAATCTCCACCGACTGGGTCTCTTCGCCGTCGGGTCCCCGGTCTTTTGCGGCTTCGTTGGCGGCGGCTTCGCGGGCTATGGAGAGAGATTCCAGGTCCAGGCGTTCGCGCAGGGCGGCTTCGATCTTCTTGGCGGAGGTGATCTCCGCGTTCTCCATCACGTCCAGGTAGCTTTTCAAAAGCTTACGGAAATCGTCGGCAAAGTATTTCTTCGCCTCAGTGAGAGCCTCGTAGGACTCCCGGACCCGCTCGACCCTGCCGGACGAGTCGGCCATCAACTGGTGGGCGCGGGCCTTCGCCTCCCGGACGGTCAACTCCGCCTCCCGGTTGGCGTTCATCCACGTATTCTCCGCCTCCTGACCGGCGCTGTGCCGGAGGTCTTCTGCGGCCCTCTCGGCGTTCACCAGCGCGGACTGGATAGAACCTTCCAATTCCTCAAACTGGTCCAACCTGCTCTGGAGGTTCGAGATATTCTCGCTCATCCGGAGATTCTCGCTGTAGACATCCTCGTAGTTGTCGGCGACCGTGTCCAGGAAATCATCGACCTGATTGGCGCTGTATCCACCGAACCACTTGCTTTTGAACTCCTTGCGCCTTACATCTACCGGCTTCATGCTCCTCCTCTCACCCCGTTACGGGCTGTATGAAGCTTCCAATGATCAACATAAGCAAGGATCGCGCTATAAACAACCCGAACAGGGCGATTATCGGGGACAGGTCCAGGGACAGGGCGCCGAGTCGAATCGGCGGTATGGCGTTCCGGATCGGCCCCAGTATCGGACGGGTGACGTTCCCGACCGCTTCGTAGACCGCCTGCATAAAGCTACTCGACGGATATCCCGGCAGCCAACTGAACAGAATCGACGCGATAATGAACCCGAGCAGTACATAGTAGGCATACTGAACCACGCCCGCGAGTAGCTCACTGATACTGAAACCGAACCCCGGAAGTGCAGCCACCAGGGCGAGTGCCGGCGTCATTTGCCGAGCCCCCGCGACTGTTCGGTGGCGGCGTGTATCCCATCGTAGACCGCCCCGACGAAACCCGCTTTCTCCATCGCCACGAACGCCGCCGCAGTCGTCCCGCCGGGAGTCATGACTTCATCTCTCACCTGGTGGGGGCTCTGCTCCTTGAGCAGTACGGACGTACCCTGAATGGTCCCGTTGACCAGACGCCGCGCTATATCTCGCGGGATACCCTCCCTCACTCCCGCCTGTATAAGGGCGTCAGCGAAAAGGGCCACGTAAGCAGGCCCCGAACCGTGGAGCGCCGTCGCCGCGTCGAACAGACGCTCGGGAAGCTCCATCACTTCCCCGACGCTCCGGAAGATCTCCATAACCATCGGCACCATCTCTCGTCCGGCCTCGTTCGCCGTGACCACGGCCGAGCCGAGCCCGACGGATACGCACACGTTCGGCATCACCCGCAGTACCGGGGTCCCAGGCGCGAGTCTCTCCTCGATGGCGGAGATAGGAACACCCGCCGCGACGCTCACGACAGCCTTGTCCGTACCTTCCAGGGCGGACCGTATCCCTTCCACGACCTCCACGACGTCCCACGGTTTCACGGCCGCTACAACGAGGTCGCTGTTCTCTGCGAGATCACGGTTAGAAGAGGCGACCCGGACACCGTAATCTTCGGCGTAGGGCGTGAGCTGGTCTGGGTGGATATCGCTAACGCTAAGATCGAACCTACCAGACTCGGCCAGGCGTACCAGGAGAGAGCCCCCGATCTTGCCCGCACCTATTATCCCAACGCGTGTCAAAGAGTTCGTCAAGACTAGAGCTGGTTGAAGAAGGCCCGCTCGGCGAGGCGCTTGCGTTCCTCAGCGCTCACCTCGACGTTGCGCGGGGTCAGCAGGAAAACGCGGCTGGCGACGGTCTGGATCTGACCGTCCATCGCATACGTGAGCCCCGAACAGAAATCTACCATTCGCCGCGAAAGGTCTGTATCCACGTTCTGAAGGTTCAGGATCACCGGCTGCTCGCGCTTGAAGCGGTCGGCCAGCCCCTGGGCGTCGTTGAAGCTCGTCGGCTCCACAACGCTCACGCGAGCCGGCGCTGTACGCTTATCCGGCACCGGCCTCAGATGCCCCTGACCCTGTTGTTCAGGGTAACGCCCGCGACTTGCACCTCCACTTTCGCCCCCGAAAACGTTCCCGAGAGAAGTTCCACCCGCGGACGCCCTCTCCGAGCGGTTGAGGCGCCGGACAGCGGGAGAACCGCCCGCCTCCTGGGCTCCAGCGGCGTAGTCTTCGCGCTCGTCCCGGCCATAGTCCTCTTCGTCCTCGTAATACTCGTCCTCCGCGCCGAAACCGAACCAGGACATCATCCGTCCGAAACCGCCTCTAACTCCCAAATCTCCTCCTCACGAGCCACTCTTCTCGATCAGCGTTCGCCCGATCCTCACTATGGTGGCTCCTTCTTCTACCGCGACTGCATAATCCTTGCTCATACCCATCGAAAGCTCCGAGAGGTCGAAGTGATCTCTCCACTCCCCAGCGAGCCTATCACGGATCGCTCTCAGTTTCGCGAAAACATAGCGCACATCTTCCGGGTCTTCAACCAGCGGCGCGATAGTCATGAAGCCTCTGGCCCGGACTTTGCCCCCGGTAGCGGCGGCCGCTTCCAGCAACGCCTCCACGTCACTCTCCCGGATACCGTACTTCGACTCTTCTTCGCTGACGTTGACCTGGATCAGTATATCTATGCCATCCTCGTCCACCCGGTTCTCTATCTCCCCGATAAGCCTGACAGAGTCAACCGAATGTATGAGCGAGACGCGTGGGACAACTTCTTTCGCTTTCCGACGCTGAAGGTGGCCGATAAAGTGCCACTCGAATGCGTCCCCGAACTCTTGCTGCTTGCGTGCGAGATCTTCGGCCCGGTTCTCTCCGAGTAGACGGGCTCCTACCTCTGCCAGGATAGAGATCTGGGCCGGATCGTAGTACTTGCCGGCGATCAAAAGCCTCGTTTCGTCCGGCCCGCGTCCACTCTTTTCGAGCGCCTCACCCAATTTCTCCCGCACGAACTCCAGACGGTCCCTCAGTATTGCTTCCGTCACCACGTCCTGTTGGCTCATGCGAGGATCACACCTTTGTCAAGAAGCGTTTTTCGCCACCGCCGCCAGGGTGCGCCCGGTTTTGGGACCCTGTTTCCGGTGCGAGTAGAACAGATCCGACCGGCACCCCGTACAGAGCCCGAGGTCGTACACCTCCGAGACCCCAGCTTCGTTCAAGTCCCGCCGGATAGCCGCCGGAAGCGAAAGGTTACGCCCGGTAACCACCTCCGCCCCGAACTTCGCAGCGAAAGACTCGGCGAGCTCCCACGACACCTCGTAGCAGCAACGACGGATGCACGGTCCTATGTAAGCCCGCACGTTCCCGTCCATCTCACGGGCCGCCTTGCCGGAGATAGCGGCGAGAGTGCCGCGCCAACCCGAGTGGACCATTCCAACCTCGTCTCCCCCGACTAGGGCGACCGGCACGCAGTCCGCCACGGCTACGACAAGAGGGAGACCCTCAGAGCTGGTCACGAGCGCGTCCACGTCACCGGCGAGCCCAGCCTCCGACGCCCGAACCACCCCGTCTCCCGCTACCTGACGGACCCAGGCGGAATGCCTGCCGCCCGTCGCCTCCCTTATAAGAGAGAGGTTCTCCGCGACTGCACGCTCGCTGTCCCCGACCTTCGTCGACACGTTGAGGCTGTCGTAAGGCGGTTCCGATACTCCTCCAAGCCTGGTGAAGAACCACACCTTCGCACCTTCGGGCTCTGGTTTCGGCACGACGTAAACGGCGCCGGATCCGTCGTCGGAGCCAGAGTGAGTTTTGGTTTCGTACGGAGCGTATAGCGTAGCGTCCTGCGCTTCAGGTAGGTTTTGGCGGGCGGTCTTGCCGATCAGAGCCTCCGATTACCGGCGGCGGAGGAAGGCCGGGATGTCGAGGTCGTCGCTGTCTCCGACCGGCATCTCTTCCTCGCGTGGTTCGAAGATCGCCCGCTCCGTCACGCGCTGGTTCGCCATCCGCTCGTCGAAGCCCGTGGCAATGACCGTCACGCTCACCCGCTCGCCGAACTGTTCATCTACAACAGCCCCAAAGATCAAGTTGGCGTCCTGCTGGGCAGCGTCGTGGACGATCTCCGCAGCCTCGTTCACCTCGAACAACCCGAGGTCCGTTCCGCCGGTGATGTTCAGGATGATTCCTGTCGCACCCTCGATGCTCGCCTCCAGGAGCGGACTGGAGATCGCCGCCTTCGCAGCTTCCACACCGCGGTTCTCGCTACTCGACTCGCCGATGCCCATCAGCGCGGAGCCGGAGTTCGACATGATCGTCCGCACGTCCGCGAAGTCTAGGTTGATGAGACCGGGTACCGTGATGAGATCCGTTATACCCTGCACGCCTTTGCGCAAGACATCATCCGCCATCCTGAAAGCGTCCATCATGCTCGTACGTTTCTCGGCCACCTGTAGCAGCCGGTCGTTCGGGATGATTATCAGGGAATCGACGTTCTCCTTGAGACGCTTGATCCCTTCTTCGGCGTACGTCCCGCGCCGCCGACCCTCGAACTTGAACGGACGGGTGACGACCCCGCCGGTCAGAGCACCGGACTCGCGAGATATCTTGGCGACCCCGGGAGCGGCGCCGGTCCCGGTACCGCCACCCTTGCCGGCGGTAATAAAGACCATGTCCGCGCCCTGGAGG
>JBBPZK010000017.1:0-3050 GCA_038199155.1 Rubrobacterales bacterium
AGCTTCTGGCTGTTTACAGAGGCGATGGTACGGAAGCGCGGGCGGAGGTCGTGTTGTGCGCGGGGTAGTGGTCGCGTTGGGCAACTTCGACGGGGTTCACCTGGGGCATCGTGCCGTGGTCCGGCGGGCAGTCGAAGAAGCTGTGAAGCGTGGAGGGAAGGTGGTGGCCGCCACTTTTGATCCTCATCCCGGATGGGTGCTGCGTTCGGGGAAGCAGCCGAAATTGCTGACCACCCTGGACCTCCGCGAGGAAATACTGTTGCAGTGCGGGGCGGATGAAGTACGCGCCATCTGGTTCGATAAAGCTCTCTCCGAGAAAAGCCCGGAAGAGTTCGTGCGTGATGTTCTACTCAGAGAGTTGGAGGCGGAGGTCGTCGTGGTGGGCGAGAACTTCCGGTTCGGACACAAGGCAGCCGGAGATGTAGAAAAGTTGCGGCGTCTGATGCGCGCCCACGGTGGAGAAGTATTTGCTGTCGCGCTACAGCAGGGAGAGCAAGAAGAAGTCAACTCGACCCGCATCCGCGCCCTGATCTCTGCCGGGGAAGTGGATAGAGCAGCAGAACTTCTCGGCCGCCCCTACATCTTGCGAGGAGAGATCGTGGCCGGGGACCGCCGGGGCCGGACTATCGGCTTCCCGACCGCGAACGTGCTCCCAAACCCGGACGTAGTCGTCCCGGCTCACGGCGTCTACGCAGGCTACGTGGACGTTGGAGACGAGAGATACGCCGCCTGCACCAATATCGGGGTTGCGCCGACCTTCGCGCGCGCCGAGAGTAGGGTCGAAGCGTACCTGCTCGACTTCGACGGAGACCTCTACGGAAGCGTCGTTGATGTCGGTTTCCTGCATCGCATAAGGCCGGAGCAAAAGTTCTCCGGCCTAGAAGAGTTAAAAGCCCAAATTCCCTCCGACGTAGAGGAGGCTCGTCGGGTCTACGGTTCTTATATAGCTCGTAGCTCGTAACGAGCTTTGGTACATGTGGTAGCATTATAGGCTGACTAAGTAATAAAGAAGTTAAAGAGAAGATAGAGATAAGAAGAGGAGAAAAGAAGAAGTTGGCGGTAGTAGAGAACAAAGAAGGAACTATACAGGAGTACAGAGCTCACGACACGGACACGGGCTCGCCCGAGGTTCAGGTCGCGCTCCTGACCAAGCGTATATCGCACTTGACGGAGCACCTGCGTGAGCACAAGCACGATTATCACTCCCGCCGGGGGTTGCTCAAGCTGGTCGGCAGGCGTCGTCGGCTGCTCAAGTACGTGCAGAGTAACGACGTCGAGCGCTATCGCGCGCTCATAGCCAGGCTCGGCCTGCGCCGGTAGAGAATACACCGGCATCCGGTTCGAGTCATCCAGGCAGAAACAAAGAGGAGAAAGAAAATATGCGTTTAGAGATCCCCGTAGGCGAGCGCTCCATGGTGCTCGAAACAGGCAAGCTCGCCAAGCAAGCCGGGGGCGCGGTCACGGCCCGTCTCGGAGACACGATGATGCTCTCCACCGCCACCCGCTCGTCGAGGCCGAGGCCGGGCGTCGACTTCCTGCCGCTCTCCGTGGATATTGAGGAGCGGATGTCGGCGGCCGGTAAGATCCCCGGCGGCTTTATAAAGCGTGAGGGGCGTCCTTCCGAGAAGGCCATCCTGACCGCCCGGCTCACCGACCGTCCGCTCAGGCCGCTCTTCCCGAAGGGCTACCGGAACGAGATACAGATAATAAGCACGGTTCTCGCGGCGGATCAGGAGATCCCCTACGACACCGTCAGCATGGTCGGCGCTTCGGCTGCCATCGCGCTCTCGGACCTGCCGTTCGACGGCCCGATCGGGGCTGTTCGTGTTGGCCGCAGCCTGGACGGTGAGTTTATCCTCAACCCGACTTACGAGCAGATTTCCGAGAGCGACCTTGACCTCGTGGTCGCCGGCACGAAAGAGGCCATAACTATGGTTGAGGCCGGGGCGAACGAGGTGCCGGAGGACGTGATCGTCGAGGCTCTCCAGGTCACCCAGGAGGCGATCCGGGTGCAGGCCGAGGCCATCGAGGAGTGGGCCGCCGAGCACGGTAAGGAGAAGCAGCAGCTCGACGCTCCAGAGGAGAATCCGTTCGTGGACGAGCTTCGCGGCGAGTATCTCGGGCGCATAAAGGACGGCATCGTGCAAGCCGACCGCCGGGCGCGTCACAACGCCCTGGGCGACCTGCGCGACGAGCTTATCGAGGGTCGCGAAGAAGAAGAGATTGCACGGATCTCCGCCGCGCTCTCGACGCTGGAGAAGGAAGCTTTCCGCGAGCTGTTGCTCAAGGACCACAAGCGCACCGACCTGCGGGAGTTCGACGAGATCCGCCCGACCTCCGCCGAAGTCGGTGTCTTGCCGCGCGTACACGGCAGCGGTCTCTTTAGCAGGGGCGAGACACAGGTCCTCTCGTCGCTGGCGCTCGCGGACCTCGGACTCGCCCAGAGGCTCGACACGCTGGAGCCCCAGACCGGCAAGCGCTACATGCACCACTACAACTTCCCGCCCTACTCCACCGGAGAGACGGCGTTCCTAAGAGGTCCGAAGCGGCGGGAGATCGGTCACGGCGCCCTGGCCGAGCGGGCGCTCGTGCCGGTAATACCTTCCGAGGAAGAATTTCCCTACGCCCTCCGGATCATCTCTGAGGTTTTGGAGTCAAACGGCTCGTCCTCGATGGCGAGCGTGTGCGGTTCTACGCTGGCGCTGATGGACGGCGGCGTTCCGATAAAGGCACCCGTGGCCGGCGTGGCGATGGGACTGGTCAAGGAAGGCGACGACTATGTCATTATGACGGACATCCAGGGCCTCGAAGACCACCTCGGCGACATGGACTTCAAGGTCGCCGGGACCACCGATGGGATCACCGCGCTCCAGATGGACATGAAGATAACCGGCGTCTCGGCCGATCTCTTGAAAGAGGCGCTCGGGCAGGCCAGAAACGGACGGATGGAGATCCTGGAGGTCATCCACGAGGCGATACCCGGTCCCAGGGAAGAGGTCTCGGACTTTGCCCCGAGAGTCGAGATGTTGCGTATCCCGACCGATAAGATC
>JBBPZK010000018.1:0-14687 GCA_038199155.1 Rubrobacterales bacterium
ACCGCGGCAACCGGCGCAGGAGCTTCTCCTGAGCGTGGTGCCAATTCCAGCGGGACGATCATATCCGTCCTGGAAGATGTGAAGAGAGGTGGGCAGCCTCTTAGTACGGGCGGGTTGCGCGTAGGGCGGATGCGGGGCCGAGCCCCGACGGAGGCCAGGACGTAGGACCCGACTTGGTAGAAGGAGGCTGTATTACTGCTGAATATGACACTAGACTCAGGGGCCGGCGCTAGCCACGCTCCGGCCCGACCGGGCAAGCTCCATCACCGAATAGGCTCTCTGGAGCCGGAACTCGGCGGTTACCTGCCGGAAGTCACCCTCGCCTACGAGACTTGGGGAGAGTTGGACGCAACGGCTGAGAACGCCGTACTCGTCGCGCACGCCCTGACCGGCGATTCACGCGCCGCGGAGGCTCCTTCAGATGACTACCGAGGCGGAGGGTGGTGGGAGCCCATGATCGGGCCGGGCCGTACCCTGGATACCGACAAGTATCTCGTAGTCTGCTCCAACGTCCTCGGCGGCTGCTCCGGCAGCACGGGACCTGCTTCGACTGACCCGGAGGCGGGACAACTCTATGCCATGCGGTTCCCGGTCGTTACCATTCGGGACATGGTGCGGGCGCAGAAGCGTCTCCTCGATTGGCTTGGGGTGAAGAGGCTCGCGGTGGTTATTGGAGGTTCGATCGGCGGTCAGCAGGCGCTTGAGTGGGCCGTCGAGTACCCGGAGTTCGTGGAGAAAGCCGTGCCCGTAGCCGCTACGGGCGCGCTCGGGCCGCAGGGTTTGGGGATGAGCGAGATCGGCCGCCGCGCCATCATGGCCGACCCGGATTGGCAAAGCGGCGACTACTACGGCACGGGCCGATCCCCCGACGATGGGTTGAGTATCGCCCGAATGGCCGGGATGATGACCTACCAGAGCGCCGCCGGGCAGTGGGAGCGATTCGGCAGGCGACCCGCGAGTCGTCCGGCTCTTTATAGAGAGCAAGCCGGGAGGTTCGAGGTAGAGAGCTACCTTCAGTACCAGGGCAGGAACCTCGTCGGGCGCTTCGACGCCAACTCCTACTTGTACCTGACACGCGCGATGGACCTATACGATGTGGCCGCCGGGTACGAGTCGGAGGAGGAGGCGTACTCGCGCATCACGGCGGAGCTTCTCTTCGTCGGGGTGTCGAGTGACTGGCTGTTTCCGGCCTCGGAGGTACGGGACTCCGCCGAAAAAGCGCGGCGAGCGGGCGCCAATTCCCACTATGCCGAGATAGATACTTTGAGCGGCCACGACGCATTTCTGAAGGACTGGAACGAGATGAGAGAGGCCATCGGGCCTTTCGTTAAAGATCAGGAGGAAACGAGATGACGGATACCACCGACCAGACGCAGGAGCGCGAGTACGGGTTCGACACCCTGGCGCTGCACGGCGGACAGGAAGTAGACCCGACGACCACGGCGAGGGCCGTCCCGATCTACCAGACCACGTCCTACGTGTTCAACGATACAGACCACGCGGCGAACCTATTCTCGCTCGCCGAGCCGGGCAACATCTACACCCGCATCATGAACCCGACCACCGACGTGTTCGAGCAGCGCGTGGCGCTCCTGGAGGGCGGCGTGGGAGCGCTGGCGGTGTCTTCCGGTCAGGCGGCCGAGACGCTGGCGATCCTGAACATCGCGGGGGCGGGGGATGAGATCGTCTCTGCGGCCGCCCTCTACGGAGGGACCTACAACCTCTTCCACTACACGCTGCCCAAGGTCGGGATAAACGTCAAGTTCGTCGACGCCCGAGACTCGAACAGCTTCCGCGAGGCCATAACGGACAAGACGAAGGCCATATACGCCGAGACCGTGGGCAACCCGGCGCTCGATACCCTGGACATCGAGGCGGCCGCGGAGGCTGCGCACGAGGCCGGTGTCCCCCTGATCGTGGACAACACCGTCCCATCGCCCTATCTGGTGAACCCGCTTGCCCATGGCGCGGACATCGTGGTTCACTCGGCGACGAAGTTCATCGGCGGTCACGGGACGACCATCGGCGGCGTTATAGTGGACGGCGGCAAGTTCCCCTGGGACAACGGACGTTTCCCGGAGTTCAACGAGCCGGACCCGTCCTACCACGGCCTGGAGTACTACCCGATGCTCGGTGAGATGGCTTTCATACTCAAGGCCCGCGTTCAGATGCTGCGGGACTACGGTTCGGCCCTGAGTCCGTTTAACAGCTTCCTGCTCTTGCAGGGTCTCGAAACCTTGCCGCTGCGGATGGAGCGCCACTCGCAGAACGCCATGGCCGTTGCGGAGTTCTTGCAGGGTCACGATAAGGTCAACTGGGTCAACTATCCGGGGCTAGAAGACCATCCGGCCCACGAGATAGCCAAGAAATACCATCGTGGCGGGATGTACGGCGCGATCCTGGGCTTCGGCATCGAGGGCGGCCTCGATGCGGGCAAGAAGTTTATCGACCGGCTGGAGCTTCACAGCCTGCTGGCGAACATCGGGGACGCGAAGAGCCTGGTAATCCACCCGGCCTCCACTACCCACTCGCAACTCTCGCCCGAGGAGCAGAAGTCAACCGGCGTCACGGACGACTACATCCGCCTCAGCGTGGGCGTGGAGTCGATCGACGACATCCTGTACGACCTGGATCAGGCACTAAATGGAGTCTAGTAACGGAGGGGACTCCAAACCCCTCGTCATAAAATTCGGGGGGACCTCGGTTGGGAGCGGCGCGCGGTTCGTCCGTGCCGCCACCATAACCACCGAGGCCGCCCGGCGGCGTCCGGTGGCCGTCGTCGTCTCGGCGATGGGCGGCGCAACCGATACCCTCCTCGGCTTCGCCAACGCAACCGCGAAGGCAGCCAGGGCCGCGGCCAGAGATGCAGCGAGAGGCGTCGTACCCCGAACCTCGACCGGCGCGACGCGCGAAGGCTCGGCCGCGGAGCTGCACCGCGCGCTCAAAGAGCGTCACCTCCAGGCCGCCCGCGAAGCCATATCCCAGGAGTATCTGCCGGCGGTCGAGAGAGAGCTACTCAGGCTACTCGGGGAACTGGTCGAGGTGCTGGTGGCCCCGGCGTCTAACCTGGCAGCGCGCAGGGATTCGGTAGCCGTGTTCGGGGAACGGTTGTCGGCGGTGATCCTGGCGGGGGCGATACGCAGCCTCGGCCAGGATGCCGCCGTGGTGGCGGAGGCTCCCATCGCCACCGACTCGAACTTCGGCGAAGCTGAGGTAGATGCCGAAGAGACGCGAGAGCGATGTTCGCGGTACGTAACACCTATATTAGACGAGGGCACGGTCGCGGTCGTGCCGGGCTACGCCGGACGGACGCCGGACGGTTTGCCGGCGACGCTCGGCCGGGGTGGATCGGACCTCTCGGCGACGGTTTTGGGGCAGGCGCTTGGTTCCCGAGAGGTTTGGATCCTCACGGACGTGAACGGTGTCCTCGACGCCGATCCGCGGCTAGTCCCCGAAGCCATGACCCTCACCCGACTCTCTTACCAGGAGGCGCACGCGTTCGCGGGCCTCGGTGCGAAAGTCCTACACCCGCGGACGATGGAGCCGGCGATCGAATCCGGCATGGAGGTCATAGTCCGGAACACCTTCGATCCTGAAGGCCCCGATACCCTCGTCTCCAACTTCGAGGATGAGCCGGGTGTGCGCTGCCTGGCGCTCAGGCCGGGGTTGGAGATCGAGGTTCCCTGCACCCACGGTCACAAGAGCCGGGCGTCGGCGGTGATCTGCATCGGTACCCCGGAGGATGCTGACACTACCAATGGCTTGAGGGCCTTGCGCGAGGCGGGCATACCAATTCTCTACCACGGGAGCATCCCCGCCGGGCTTTTGTTCATGGTACCGGCCGAGATCGGTGAACGGGCTTTGCTTGCTTTGCACGATGTGCTTATCTGCGGCTCCAGGGAAGCCGTGGCGTGAAGCGGATCGAGCTAGTGCAGATCGGGTTCGGCCACGTTGGCCGGGCGGTGGCCCAAATAGTCCTGGAGGAGCGCAAGCGCTGGCGCGAGCAGCGCGGACTGGATGTCGTCTACCGGGTCGTCTCGGATACCTCCGGGGCGCTGGTAGGCGAGGAGCTTCTGCCGCGGGCTATTCGTCTGAAAGAAAGAGGCGGCAAGCTGGCGGAGCTTGGGGTCGAGCCCCTGGAGGAAGTGCTTCGCACGGAGCCGCCGGAGGGGACCACGCGCGTCGTGGTGGACGTTGCGGTACACGGCGGGACCTTCGACCTCGACCTGATCGGGGTCAGGGGAGGAGCGTGTCTCGTGCTCTCGAACAAGGGACCACTCTCGGGGAGCATGGAAGAGTACGAGCAGCTCGTCGGGGCGCTGCCGGGCAGGCTCTGGCACGAGGCGACCGTCGGGGCCGGCCTCCCCATCATCGCGACGCTGGACGGTCTTATAGAAGGCGGCGACGACGTGCTGGAGATTCAGGCCAGCCCCAGCGGCACTCTAGGCTTCATCATGAGCGCCGTCGAAGCCGGACGCTCTTTCTCGGAAGCTGTCAAGGAAGCGGTTGACCTCCACTACGCTGAACCAGACCCGCGCGACGATCTCTCCGGTCTCGATGTCGCACGCAAGGCGATCATACTTGCCCGCAAGATGGGCCGCTCCATAGGGCCGGCGGAGATCCCCTACGAGTCGCTGGTCCCCGATGGCCTCGAAGACGTCCCCCTGAAAGAGTTCATGGAGCGTCTGCCGGAAGCGGATGAAGACTTCGCCGGGCGGTTGCTCGCTGTCGAGGAGCACCATATGCTCCGCTACCTGACCCGCATCCCGAAAGAGGGACCGGTCGAGGTCGGACTAAAGGATACGCCGGTCGAGAGCCCGTTCGGCCCGATAAACGGCCCCGAGAACGTCTTCGATTTCCGCACGCGCCGCTACTCGGATGTTACCCTCACGATAGCCGGACCCGGCGCCGGCCCGGAACGGACCGCGAGCGGCATCGTCTTCGACCTGCTCGACATTTCACACAAAGCCGTGAGAGACGACGGGAGGAACCAATAGCATGAGCGATGGATACACGGTAGCCGTTGTAGGCGCGGGACTCGTCGGTGACCGGCTCGTCTCAGAACTCAGACGCCGGAGCTTCCCGATAAGAGAGTTGCGGATACTCGCGCGCAGCGCGCGACAATCGGTGTTGGCGGGTGAGACGTTTGAGGTCGGTGTAGCGGGGCCGGAGGCTTTCGAGGGGGTCGACTTCGCGTTCTTCGCCGGTACGGAGGGTGAGAAGGGAGCCGCGGTGCAGCTCGCGCCGGAGGCGATCTCGCGCGGCGCGATCGTCATAGACAACGGCAGCGACTTCCGGCTCGACCCGGAAGTCCCACTCGTCGTCCCCGAGGTCAACGCCGACGCCCTGAGGGGCCACGACGGCCTCATCGCCAACGCCAACTGCTCCACCACCCAGATGGTCGTTTCTCTCGCACCCCTGGCACGGGAGTTCGGCCTCAAAAAAGTCGTCGTCTCGACATATCAGGCCGTTTCGGGCTCCGGACGCAGCGGGGTAGAGGCGCTCGAGAACGGCAGGGAGGACGTATACCCGAGGCAGATATCCGGGAACGCCATACCCCAGATCGGGAGTGTGGGCGACGACGGCTATACGACCGAGGAGACGAAGATGCGGGAGGAGTCGCGCAAGATCCTCGGTCTCCCGGACCTGGAGGTCTTCGCGACCGCCGTTCGCATTCCCGTCCATACCGGACACGCCGAGAGCGTCTACGTCGAGACCGAGAAGGACGTGACCTTGCCCGAGGTGGCCGAGGTGCTCGGCCGGGCGCCGGGTGTTGTGTTCTCGGGGGATCCGGCTGACTTCCCGACCCAGCTCGAGGTAGCCGGAGAGCCGGGTACCTACGTCGGGAGGCTACGCGTGGGTGAACGCTCCATCAGCTACTGGTGCGTCGCGGACAACCTGCTAAAGGGAGCGGCCACCAACGCGGTCCAGATCGCCGAAGCTCTCATCGGCGCCAGGGTGTAGGAAGAACTAGCTTCCCCGTTTCTGAAGAGTATACTTGCGGCCAAATGCACCCTGTAAGCCTATATAGGACAGGAGAATAGCGAAGATGGCCGAGAAGAAGAAATCTCTCTGGGAGAAGGTATTCGGCGCTCCACACCACTCCGGGCGTCAAGAGAAGGTGATGGAGTACATCATCCACCGCCACGCTTCCGGAGCGTCCCTGTCGGACATAGTGCAGGAAGAGTACGTGCGGCGTAACGCGACGCCGGCGGAGGTAGAGGAGATCTGCCGCCACCCGAAGCTCGTGCAATCCGCCCGCGAGCAGATGGGCAAGAGCTTTAGTTCTGGAGAGCTGGACCCGAAACAGCGTCCGGAGTAACTTTCCGGTGAGGCCTACCTGACGGCACACGGAAGTTCAAGTTGTATACTTTCGTGGTGCCCGCGTTTGCCGGGCGGAAGTCATATATTGTGGGAGGCCTGATGCCGATTTACGAGTACAAGTGCGAGAACGGTCACGTTTTCGACGTAATGCAGAAGATGTCTGAAGATCCTCTAAGCTCCTGCATTGAGTGCGGGACTCCCGTGAGAAAAATCCTCCAGCCGGTGAGCATCGCTTTCAAAGGGTCCGGCTTCTACTCCACCGATTACAGCAAGAAAAGCACCAAGACAGAGCCATCCAAAAACGGAGACTCCGACTCCAAGTCCGCATCCGCCGAGAAGAAGAGCGGGAACTCCTCCGACAAGAAAACAACGGACTCTTCCAGCACGACGAGCAGCGCCTCGGACAAGAAAGCAACCAAGAAGTAGCCTTACGTAAAATGCCGCAGAACACTGCTGGGCAGCGCCGGGAACCTCCCCCAGAAGGACCGATCCAGCGTGCGGCCCAGGGAATGATGCTCCTGAGCACACTCCTATTTGTGATCTCGGCACTCGCGGTCTCGTCCGCGATATTGGTCTACACCGCCTGGCGCCACGACCTCAAGAACGGTGTATTCGCCCTGATCTTCGCCGTCATGAGCGCCCAGATAGCCATCAACTGGCTCCGCTGGCGTAAAGAAGAAGGCGAACCCGGGTAGCCAAATCTATAAGCCCCTGTAGCCGACAGCACCGAAGGATTGCCTGAAAAGTGCTGCAAATCGTCCCTCAAGCTGTGGTTCAGGTGGTGTAGACAGTACCTCTTTACTCTCGTATAGTGATCTTTGTCCGAGGATGGACGGGAGAACATGGCGACGGACGGCGCTCCTATTTTTCACGGGGCGTCGTCCGGAGTCCGTAGATTACAGGAGGGAGATTTTGGCGGATATGGTGGGGTCTTCGGGCGGTGCTTTCGCGCATTTGCACTGTCATTCGGAGTATTCGATGCTCGACGGGGCGAGCCGTATCGGGGACCTCATCTCGCTGGCGAAAGAGCAGAACATGCCCGGTCTCGCGCTCACCGACCACGGCGTCATGTACGGTGCGGTCAAGTTCTACAAGGAGGCGAAGAGCGCCGGGATAAAGCCGGTGCTGGGCTGTGAGGTTTACGTTGCGGCCGACCGTCACGACCGGAGCCGCGCCTCCTACTACCACCTGACGCTTCTCGCCCGGACCGCCGAAGGTTACAAGAACCTCATGAAGCTCTCGACAGCCGGGTATCTCGAAGGCTTCTACCGCAAGCCGCGGGTGGATATGGAGTTGCTAAGGAAGCACGGGAAGGGCTTGATCTGTCTCTCCGGTTGTCTCTCTGCCGAGGTGCCGACCCGTATCCTGGAGGGTAGGCCGGATGAGGCGCGCAGGCTCCTGCTGGAGTACGTGGAAGTCTTCGACAGCGTCTACATCGAGTTGCAGGACCACGGCATCCCGGAGCAGAAGCGGGTCAACGAGGGCCTGCTAAAGCTGCACAAGGAGACCGGCATAGACCCGGTCGCCACCAACGACTCCCACTACACTGCCCGGAGCGACGCCAGGATGCACGACGTACTTCTGTGCATCGGGACCGGCAAGTTCCACGCCGACCCGAAAAGGATGAAGTTCTCCGGCGAGGAGTTCTACGTCAAGCCGGTGGAAGAGATGGCCCGGATCTTCCCGGATTATCCAGAGGCCCTCACGAACACCGGCAAGGTGATCGAAACCGTCGAGGACGTAGGAATAGAGCTTGGCAAAACCCGTCTGCCCAACTTCCCGAAGCCGAAGGGCTACACCGCGAAACAGTACCTGAGAGAGCTGTGTGAGCGGGGGCTCGTCACGAGGTACGGGGAGCGGGCGAAGACGGCCGAGGTGCGCCAGCGGCTCGATTTCGAGCTTGAGACGATCGGCAAGATGGGCTTCGAGGACTATTTCTTGATCGTCTGGGACTTCGTCAGGTACGCCAAGAGCCGGAAGATAGCCGTAGGGCCGGGACGCGGTTCGGCGGCGGGCTCCATCGTCGCCTACGCGCTTGAGATAACGGACCTGGATCCGCTGGGTTACTCGCTACTCTTCGAGCGGTTCCTGAACCCGGATCGCATCAGCATGCCGGACGTGGACATAGACTTCTCGGTTGCCGGGCGCTCTGAAGTGATGCGCTACGTCACCGAGAAGTACGGCGGCCACGAGCACGTCGCCCAGATCATCACGTTCGGGACTCTGGGCGCGAAGGCGGCCATCCGGGACGCGGGCCGGGTTTTCCAGTACCCCTACGGCGACACCGACAGGCTCGCCAAGCTTATCCCGGAGAAGCCGATCGGTACCACATTGCGCGACGTGCTTGTTCAGGAAGGCGGGAAATACGTGGCCGGAGAGAAGCATCCGGGGCCGGCGCGGGAGATGATCTCGCTCGTTGAGAAGGACGGAGACGCGAAGAACATCCTCGACATAGCCTTCGATATAGAGGGTTTCTCCCGTCACGCCTCGATCCACGCGGCGGGGGTCGTGATCTCCGAAGAGCCCCTGACGGATATCGTGCCGCTCCAGCGGGGGACGAAGGGTGAGATCATGGTCCAACACCCGATGTCCGACGTGGAGGCCCTCGGACTCCTCAAAGTAGACTTTCTGGGCCTCAGGAACCTGGACGTGATCGAGGAGACTCTGGCGACTGTCCGGGAAACCATCGGTGAAGAGATAGACATCGGGGGCATTCCCCTCGACGACGCGGAGGCGCTCAAGCTCTTCGCGCGTGGAGACACATTCGGCGTATTCCAGTTCGAGTCCGGCGGGATGCAGCGGATGCTCCAGGAGGTCCGTCCCGACCGCTTCGACGACCTTGTAGCCCTGAACGCCCTCTACCGCCCTGGCCCGATGGACTACATCCCGACTTTCAAGAAGGGCAAGCACGACCCCGAGAGCGTCGAGTACCTGGACGAGCGCCTCAAGCCGATCCTGGAGCCGACCTACGGTGTCGCCGCCTACCAGGAGCAACTCATGGAGATCTCCAAAACTTTAGGCGGCTTCACCCCCGGCGAAGCCGACACGCTCCGAAAAGCAATCGGAAAGAAAAACGTCAAGTTGCTGTCCCCGCTCAAGGACAAGTTCACCGCCGGTTGCGAGGAGAACCAGGTCTCCCCCAAAGCGGCCGAAGAGCTATGGAACTGGATGGAGAAGGCGGGCGGCTACTCGTTCAACAAGAGCCACTCGGCCTGCTACTCGTTCCTGGCGTTCCAGACGGCGTACTTGAAGGCCCACTACCCGGCGGCATACATGGCGGCCCTGATGAGCAGCGTGATGAACACCAAGGACCGGGTGCCGCAGTACGTCGCCGAGGCGCGGGCGATGAATATAGAGGTGCTGCCGCCGGACGTGAACGAGAGCAAGCGTCGCTTCACCGTGGTGGGGCAGACGATTCGGTTCGGCCTGTCGGCCGTCAAGAACGTCGGCGACAACTGCGTCGAGGCGATCATCGCCGCCAGAGAAGAGGATGGTCCTTTCGAGGACATCTTCGATTTCTGCGAGCGGATTGACTCAAAGACATATAACAAACGTACGCTAGAGTCTCTAGTGAAGTGTGGAGCTTTCGACAACATAGGTTCATCGCGGGCGGCTATGTTGACGGTTCATGCGAAGGCTGTCGAGCGGGCGGCGAAGAGTCGCAAGACGGACGGGGAAGATCAGGTCTGCATGTTCGACGCGGCTGAGATTGCCCCCGCCCGCCCGGAGATACCGTACGTGGAGGACGACCGGCGCGAGAGGCTGGAGTGGGAGAAGGAGGCGCTCGGGCTCTTCGTCTCGGACCATCCCTTGAGGCCCGTCTTGCACAAGCTCAAGAAGCACCTCGACACGACCGTCTCGGAGTTGGAAGGACGCAGGGACGGGGCGATGGTGTGGGTCGGGGGACTTGCCACGTCGGTGAGGGTAAATACAACGCGCAAGGGCGACATGATGGCGATGCTCCAGTTGGACGATACGCGGGGGCTGGCCGAGGTCATGGTCTTCCCGAGAGTGTACGCGGGTTGCTCGGGCTGTATACGAGAAGATGCGATCTTGAAGGTGAAAGGCCGGGTCGAGAGTAAAGAGGGCATCCCGCGCATCGTGGCGATGGAGATAGAGGAACTGCACCTGGAGCCGGGCCTGGATCCCGTCTACCTCGACGCGGGCGTGTTCGTGGACCGGCCGAAGTCTCTGGTGCACGAGGCGTTCCGGATTATCGGCCGTCACTCCGGTGGTAGCCCGCTGTTCCTGGTGTCGAGCGATGGGGAACTGGAAGAGAGGATCGCCGGTGTCGAGGACTCCTCCGACCTGCACGCCGAGCTAAAGCAGCTACTCGGGACGCGCTGCATCGGCTACTCACGTCCACATGCGTCCAAGCCGGTAATGGAGCAAGTTTCCTAATCCCATATTCTCGATCTAACTATAGAATGGGTTGAGTCCGGGATCAGAAGCGGGCACAATTGGGCACAATTCACATTAGTTCGATTAGAAAGGCTGGGCCGATACATGGGGGAGCAGATCTTCTTTACCCGAGGCGTGCCGCCGGCGGAGGCGTTTCCGACCGAACAGCTCGGCGAGTGCTTCGAGGCGGGTGTCCGGGAGGCTGCGAGTGTCGTCTTGCAGTACGGCCAGCAGGCGGGCTACGGGCCGCTGCGCCAACAGCTAGCGGAAGAGTACGGCGTGTCGGAGTCGGAGGTCATGGTTGGAAATGGGTCTTTGCAGTTGCAGGACCTCGTCTCCGCGTTGCTGATCAGGCCGGGTAGCGTTGTCTATACGGAGCAGCCGAGCTACGACCGGGCGATCAAGACCTTTAGGCGGCGTGGCGCGCGGGCGGTCGGCATTCCCTTGGAGGACGATGGCATCAGCGTCGAACGGCTGGAAGCTGCGCTGGAGCGTGAAGTCCCGGCGCTTCTGTACCTGGTTCCGGACTTCCAGAACCCGGCCGGAGCGACGCTCTCCCTTGAGAAGCGCCGCCGGATAGTCGAACTAGCGGAGGAGCACGGTTTCTGGGTTATAGAGGACATCCCGTACCGCAAGCTGCGCTACCAGGGCGAGGACTTGCCGCTGCTGCGGGAGATCGGCTCTTCGCGGGTCATCACCATGAGCTCGTTCAGCAAGCTCTTGAGCCCCGGCATCCGGGTCGGGTTCATTCTCGCCCCCGAGGTCCTGGTAGAAGAAGTAAACAACCTCGGCCAGGACACCTACCTCTCGCCCGTGCTGCCGACCCAGGCGGCGGTCTCCGAGTACCTGCGGCGCGGTTGGTTGGAGCCGAACATCGAGCAGCTCAAGGAGCTCTACACGCCCCGCTGGCGGACGATGGCCGACGCCGTGCAGAGCGAGCTTCCGGACGCCCATGCCTTCATCCCCGATGGTGGTTTCTTCATAAGCGTGATGCTCCCTGAAGATGCCAACGTAGATAATCTCGTGGGCCGGGCAAAAGACCAGGACCTGGTGCTCAGCTCCGGTTCGGCGTTCTTCGCCGACCCCGACGACGGCGGTCAGGTACCGGGCGACAGGTTCGTGCGGCTCCCGTTCTGCGCCGTCACGCCCGAGCAGATCGAAGAAGGAGTACGGAGGCTGGCGAGCCTGGTCTGAGTTGCCGCATGTTCAGCGGATACACTATCGAGCTCCGAGTCGCGAGTACGCTCCTATGCGTCAGGAACGAGCAGCGTTGGCCTCCAAGTCGGTTTCGAACTGTACGAATCCTACCGTGGTTCCGCCCCCGCGGCTGATCTCGACGTGCAGGCCGCGACCGCCGGCGTAGACAAAACCTACAACACCAAGCTCTCCGGCTTCGACGCCAAGCTCGGTTATGGACTCCGGTACAGCGATCAGGTCGAGCTTTCGATACGTGATGTGAGTCTTCGGTGTCATGCGCTTGTCGTGGCGTTGCTGTTGAGCGAAAGTAGTCATAGGAGCGGGAAAGCCGTTGTCAAATGGGGGAGATTCGCCCTGATTCACCTCCAAAGGCAAGACCTGATTAAACATCCTTGGCCCCGCTGGGAGCCGTCCAGTTTATGTGTCTGACAATGAAAACAAGATAAGGAGGTCTCTCGGGAGAGCCGTGAATTCATGAGTAAGTGTAGCTTGACAGTGTACGATCTAAACGTTATTCTGGTACTCATCTGACATCAGATGAGTACATCTGATGAAAGGTAGGGAAAAGTGGCGAGGAAAGCGCTAGCAGATAAGGTGGTGGGGAAATTGATAGACGATGTCGCGAGTGGGAGGTTCCCACCGGGCTCGATGCTTCCCTCGGAAGCTGAGTTGGCTGAACAGGAACAGGTCAGCAGGCTCACTATCCGTGAAGCTATAGCTGTTTTACGGACAAAGCGGGTTTTGGAGGTAAAGCACGGTCGCGGGACCACCGTGAACCCGGTATCCGAATGGTCTCCTTTCGACCCGGCCTTGCTCGCGGCGAGGTCCGAGGACTTGATAGGGGCGAGTGCGCTCCCTAGAAAGCTTATCGAGGCTCGTAGGTTGGTCGAGGTCGGTGTCGCCGAGTTGGCTGCCGCCCGCAGATCCGAGGATGACCTGAAGGCTCTCCGAGCCGCGCACACACGCATGAAGGAGGCGGAGGACAACGTAGAAGCTATAGTCGACGCCGACGTAGCTTTTCATCAGGCGGTGATGTCTTCTGTTGGGAATGCGTTCATCGCAGCGTTGTTCGACCCTATCAAGCAGTTAGTTTGGGACGCGCGACGCCAGACCAAAGAGTACCCGGATATAAGGGTCCATGCGATCGCCGCTCACGGGCGGATCCTGAGGGCGATACAGGATAGGGACCCAGAAGCCGCGAGATGGGCTATGCACGAGCATCTAATACAGACGGAGAAGGATCTGGACGAGCATTTTCACAGAGACGTGGATGGGGATGAAGAGTAAAAAGCCGATGATGGGGGTGTAGAGGTGACTAAAAAAGTGGCTATGCTTCACACGAGTTTCGTATTCGTGAACGTGGAGCCTACGGTGACGGACCTATTCGAGGAGATCCTACCGGATGTGGAGGTCGTTCATTTTGTAGATAGCGGCGTCCTGGCTACCGTGATGGAGGAAGGTAGCATAAGCGAAGCAAGCACGAAACGTATGGTTTATATGGCCCAGGCCGCGGAAGAAGCCGGTGCTGACGTTATTTTCTCCGCGTGCTCTTCTTTGGGACCTACTATGGATGCCGCCGGCGAGGTAGTAAGCGTGCCCATAGTAAAAATCGACGATGGTATGTCTCGCCAGGCGGCGGAGCGGGCAACGCGTATAGGCGTGCTGGCGACCGTTGCCACCACCCTGGAGCCCACCGTGAACCTCATAGAAGAGAAAGCGGCCGCGCTAGGCAAAGAGGTCACCATAAAGCGTATGTTGACCGAAGGGGCCTTCGAGACTCTGATGGGCGGCGAGAAGGAGTTGCACGATCAGATGGTCTCGGAGAGCGTCCAGGAACTCGCCGGTGAAGTCGAAATCATAGTTCTGGCCCAGGCGTCCATGACCCGGCTCGCGCCGCGGCTCGCCGAGGAAACCGGCCTGGAGGTTATGACCAGTCCACGATTGGGAGTCGAGTATGTCAAGCAGACCCTGAGCGCGGTACGGAGTTAGGCGAAGAGGTGGTGCGCGGCGTGTTCGAGCCAACCGAATCCAGAGATGCACGAGGTTTTCTGGCTGCGCAGCCACCCGTGCGCAGAGAACCAAACGCGCTGGAGAAGATCCGGAGTCGGATAGCCGACAGTGGTCGAAAGCTGGTCGTGCTGGATGATGATCCTACCGGCACCCAGAGCGTTCACGGCGTACCGGTACTCACTACCTGGGCAGACGAAGACCTGGTCTGGGGAATGCAGCAAGCCGCCACGACCTTCTTTATCCTCACCAATTCACGCAGCTTCTCGGAAGTAGAAGCAAAGGCATTGAACCGCGAGATCGTCGCCGGACTAGCGGCGGCTACGGCGCACACCGGTACTGATTTCGTGGTTGCAAGCCGGAGCGACTCGACACTCCGCGGCCATTACCCCGGTGAAATCGATGCTCTGCGCGAAGCATTCGAGAGTGTGGGCAAGAAAGAAATAGACGGTGTGATCGTGTGTCCGTGCTTTCTGGAAGCCGGGCGTCTGACGGTCGACGATGTTCACTGGGTTCGAAAAAGCGAGGACCTCGTGCCGACGGGACAGACCGAGTTCGCCTCCGATGCCAACTTCGGTTACTCATCCTCCAACCTTGCGGGTTGGATCCAGGAGAAGACCGATGGCCGCGTCTCCGCCGCCGACGTACTACGAGTTAGCCTGGCGGATATAAGGGAAGGTGGGCCAGACCGTGTAGCCCGGATTCTCGAAGAAGCTACCGGTGGACAACCGATAGTAGTCAATGCGGCGGATTACGCT
>JBBPZK010000019.1:0-2332 GCA_038199155.1 Rubrobacterales bacterium
TATACTGTTGCTAAGGCAATTGTATATCGTTTGTTCAGGTGACTTACCCTTTGTTTTCCAAAGGCCTTTTGCTGTAATTCGACGAGTGGTCTCTTTGAAATGTAAAGGCTCTCCAGCTTCTCGGAGTACCTGGAGTATAGCTTCTTTAGCTTTCATGAAGTCTTCTCTAGCTCCAATCCCTCAATAGCTTTCCGCCAATCCACTAGATGCCACCAAGTATAGAATAGCTTTCAATGGATACGCAACTGAAACTGAACGTCCGTAGCCGAGGGGCGATGAGCGGGGTGCTTACGCTCGGGAGTCTCGATCCTGTTTTCGAGTCTGTCGGGAGGATGAACGGGGAGCCGGTCGTCCTGGACCTCCGGACGGTCGAGTTCGTGGAGCCGGCCGGTATCTGCGGTTTGGCGGCGCTTCTCGAATTCTTGATCCCTCGCTGCGGGGGCGTTAGCCTGGCTCTCTCCGGGCGGGACGTTCCGGCCTACCTGGAGCGGATGAACTTCTTCCGGCTTTTCGGGGAGCGTGTTCGGACGAACGCGGACGTGTCCTCCCTGGAAGAGCGCCAACGGCACAACCCCGGCACTTTGCAGGAGTTGATCAACTTCCACGACGAGGAGGAGATCCCCGGCATTATCAACCGTATCTCGGAGATCCTCGAAAACCAGGGCTACCGGCTGCGCGAGCGGGTCGCCGTCTGCTCCATCCTCTCCGAAGTCTGCGCGAACGCCGCCGAACACGGCGCTTCCTCTTTCGGCGCTTACGCCGCCGTCCAGGCTTACCACCACATCGTCAGCGGACGCCGCAGCCGCGGAGAAGAAGTCCTGATCTCCATCGCCGACGGCGGACCCGGCATCCGAGAAACCCTCTCCCGGAATCCAAAACAGGCCGAACATACCGCAACCGACAACGACGCCCTCCGCCACGCACTCAAGATGGGCGTCTCCGGGACCGGCGAAATAGGCCGTGGCGGAGGCCTCACCCTCGTCACGCAACTCTCCGGACGCTCCGGCGGCTCCCTCTCCCTCCGCTCCGGGACCGGCCGCGTTACCGCCTACCACGACCGAACCAACTCCCGCAACGTCCCGAATTTCCCCGGAACCTTCGTCCGCGTCTCACTCCCGCGCAAAAAAGAAGACAGGTCCACGAAATGACCTTGTTTTCCACCCAAAGGCCGGGTACAATCGCCTTATATGATTTCACTGAACACAGTGAGGGTAGAGCCGGTGGCTGAGGAGCGGTTGTCGCGGGTCTTCGAGGTCGCCGGCAGTGTTGCCGGGGGCGACTTCGGCGGCAAGCTGATGGTGACGCGCCGGACGGGCCGAAACGTGCGGGAGGCTCTCGGGGAGGCGCTGGAGTCGTTGCCCAAGGGAGGCACGCTGTACGTGGACACGCGGGGGGTGGAGTTGATGGACTACTCTTTCGCGGACGAGGCGCTCGGCATTCTGGCATCCAGGGTTGCGGGCGGGGAGTACGACGAGCGGCGGCTGGTGCTGGTCGAGGAAGAGCGGGACTTGCTGGAGAACGTCGAGGCGTCTTTGAAGCAGCGGTCTCTGGCAATGATCCGGGTGCCGAAAGTGGGAGGCGAGCCGGATATTGTGGGCGACCTTCCCGAGCATCTTGCTGAGACGTTGGGGGCAATTTACGATGCTGGTTCGATCACCAACGCGGCCCTCGCGGCGAAGTTGGGACTCAACCACACAGCTTGCAACAACCGGGCGACCAGGCTGGCGAAACTCGGCCTGATCCACCGCCGCACCGAAACCGCCGCCCCCGGCGGACGCCAATATACCTACGAAGGGATCGCCTGATGTTTCATTTTATTCACACTCTCACTCACTTCAGTGAAGACAGCGTTACCGGTGTAGAAGCGCCGGAGGAGGTATAGCGATGCGGAAAGAGCACATGATAGAGCGGCAGGGCAAGCAGTTCGTTCTGTACGCGGGTTTGTTGGAGGAGGCGCACGATCGCGGGTTGCGGAGCGTCGAGACGGATCTTCTACAGATACCAGCTGCCTCCAACGGCGAGGTCGCGATAGTCAAGGCTGTGGTACGCACGGAGGATGGGAAGTTCAGCGGGATAGGTGACGCTTCACCGGAGAACGTGAGCCGGGCGATTCGGCCGCATTTGATCCGGATGGCCGAGACTCGGGCCAAGGCGCGAGCCTTACGCGATGCCATCAACGTCGGCGTCACCGCTTTCGAGGAGCTTGGCGGGAACGAAACCATCACCGACGAAGAGCCGCGGGAGATCCCACTGGAGTTGAGCCAGGAGCCGAGCAGTCAGGAAGAGCTTGCAAAGGAAGAGGTCCCGAGAGGGGCGTTGCCGGCAACGCGCA
>JBBPZK010000020.1:0-12836 GCA_038199155.1 Rubrobacterales bacterium
CCTCGGGACAGCTTATCTTCAAACCCTGCCGCTGCTCGATGGTCTCGATGAAGTTGGTCGCCTGCTGGAGCGCCTCGTGAGTCCCGGTATCGAGCCAAGCCATCCCACGCCCCATCTGCTCGACCTGTAGCTGCCCGCGCCCGAGGTACTCGACGTTTACGTCTGTTATCTCCAACTCTCCGCGCGGCGAGGGCTTCATCTCCGCGGCTATGTCCACGACCTGATTGTCGTAGAAGTAGAGTCCGGTGACCGCGTAGTGGGAGCGTGGTTTCTGGGGCTTCTCCTCGATACCGACGACTTTTCCGTCCTTCTCGAACTCGACGACGCCGTATCGCTCCGGGTCCCGGACGTAGTAGCCGAAGACGGTCGCCCCGCTTTCCCGGCCGGCCGCCTTGCGGAGCGTCTCTCCGAAGCTCTGTCCGTAGAAAATGTTGTCCCCGAGCACGAGCGCTACTGGGTCGGACCCTATGAACTCCCGCCCGATGATGAAAGCCTGGGCCAGGCCTTCCGGCTTCGGCTGAACGGCGTAAGAGAGGTTCATGCCCCACTGGGAGCCGTCCCCGAGTAGCTTCTCGAAGCGGGGCAGGTCTTCGGGGGTCGAGATTATCAGGATGTCTCTTATCCCGGAGATCATGAGCGTGGAGAGCGGGTAGTAGATCAGAGGCTTGTCGTAGACGGGCAACAACTGTTTGCTGACCACGTGGGTCAGCGGGTAGAGCCGCGTGCCGGAACCACCGGCCAGAATAATGCCTTTCCTGCTACTCATCAGCACCGCACAGTGAACCACACAACCTCTTCGCGGGCCAGTGGCGGACCAACAGCGGAACGATACCTTGAAAGGGTAAGCCCGCGCGTGATAGTTTTCCCTGGAGGTTGATCTCCTGATACTGTTTTCCAAGAGGGGCGCTTTTATCTTGAATGTTGGGCCGCGGGCCGCAAGGCAGGGCGTAATAAGAGGGTATCGTGAGTGGCTGCCGGAGATACCGGACGAGGCCGTCGCGACGCTGGGAGAGGGCAACACTCCTCTTATAGAGGCACACACGCTCTCGGAGAAGGTAGGCGCGCGCCTCTTCTTGAAGTTCGAAGGGATGAACCCGACGGCCTCTTTCAAGGACCGGGGCATGACCGTCGCCTTGAGCCGGGCGCTCGCCGCCGGAAGCAGCGCCTGCGTGTGCGCCTCGACGGGCAACACGGCGGCGTCGGCTGCGGCTTACGCGGCGCGGGCCGGGATGGAGTGCTTCGTGGTCGTCCCGGCGGGGAAGATCGCTCTAGGCAAAGCAGTCCAGGTGCTCGCCCACGGCGCCCGCATAATCCAGATCGAAGGCAACTTCGACGCGGCTTTGAGGCTCTCCCGGCAACTCGCCGATGAGATGGGCAACGTGGCGCTCGTTAACTCGGTTAACCCGGATCGTATAGAGGGCCAGAAAACGGCCGCTTTCGAGGTCTGTGAGGCGCTCGGTACCCCGCCGGACGCCCTCGCGCTCCCCGTCGGTAACGCCGGAAACATCACCGCCTACTGGAAGGGCTTCACGGAGTGGCGCGAGGCCGGGTACGCGGACTCAGCCCCCCGGATGCTCGGCTTCCAGGCAGAGGGTGCCGCGCCGCTCGTCACCGGCCACGACTTCGAGGAGCCGGAGACCGTGGCGAGCGCCATCCGAATAGGATCACCGGCGAGCAAGGAAGGGGCGTTGGCTGCGGCGAGTAAGTCAGGGGGAGGGATCGAAAGCGTCACGGACGAGGAGATCCTGGAAGCCCAACTCCTCCTCGCCCGCGAAGAAGGCGTGTTCTGCGAGCCGGCCTCGGCGGCGGGCATCGCCGGGCTGTTAAAGCTCACCCGTGAAGGAAGAGCCCCGGAAGGCACTGTAGTGAGCGTCCTGACCGGACACGGTCTCAAGGACCCGGCGGTCATCCTGGATCGCGCCGAGTTGCCGGAGCCGGTGGAGGCCACGTTTGAGGCCGTCTCCGGGATGATGGAGCGTTCGCCGGAGCGTTCGCCCGCGTGATCTCCGTGCGGGTTCCGGCGACCTCGGCGAACCTCGGGCCGGGATTCGACGCCGTCGGTCTCGCCCTCTCTCTAAGCATGCGGATCAGCCTGGAGCGTTCGCCGCGACCCGTGGTAGAGGTAAGCGGCACCGGCTCCGCCCTGATCCCTCGCACCCCCGACCATCCGGCTTACCGGGCGGCCCGCTTCGTCGCGGAGATGGTCGACGAGTCGGACGCCCACTTCCACCTCATCCAGGAGAACTCGATACCACCGGCCCGCGGCCTCGGCGGGAGCGCCGCCGCACTCGTCGGGGGGGCGGTTGCCGCAAACGACCTGCTCGGCCGCCCAATGGCTCCGCCGGACCTCCTCAACCTCGTCTGCGACCTCGACGGCCACCCGGACAACGCCGCCCCGGCTCTCCTCGGCGGCCTCGTCATCGGCACCCTGACGCCGGAAGGAATAAGGAGCGTCCGGCTGGAGCCGAAAGACCTGAAAGCGGTCGTCGCCGTCCCGGACTTCGCCGTCTCCACGACGGCGGCGAGGCGGGCTCTGCCGGACCAAGTACCCCACCGCGACGCCGTCTTTAACGTCGGCCGCGCCGGCCTCCTGCTCGGCGCTTTAGCGACCGGCGAGTACGATCTGCTCCGCGTAGCGATGCAGGACAGGCTCCACCAGCCCTACCGCTCACACCTCGTCCCAGGTCTCGAAGACATAATAGATGCAGCCCTCGAAAACGGCGCCTACGGCGCGTGCCTCTCCGGCTCTGGACCGACCGTACTCGCCTTCGCCCCCGAAGAACACGCCCGGCGCATAGAAGCGGCGATGCAAGCCGCATTCGAGCAGCGAGACGTTCCGACCAGAGCCTGGACCCTCGACATAGACCTGGCCGGGGCACGCGTAGAGCCGCCCGGAGAAGTCCCCGTACCGAGCCTGGAGCCAGTTCTTTGAACCGAGTATCGCCGCCTTGTCTTATAACAAGTATACAAACCTCTTACAAGGAGATCGTAGGGAGCGTTGGGGTGCTTGTCTCAAGAGGCGATCTTCTGCCGCGGCGTGAGCCTTCCGAGGTGGCGGGCAGACTTCAGGGCTTCCGGCGCCCGGAAGGAAAGCGCGGGCGCAAGCTCTACGCAGCACGCCGGGTCTGCTGGAAAGTCAAGCCGTCCGAACAACCCTTCTAGCGGGATGGTCCCCACTCCAGGCGGCAGGTGAAGGTCTCCCGTACCGAAGATCCGGTCTCCGTAAGAGGCGGGGTCTATGCCGGGGTCGGTTTTTCCCAGGTTATCGTGAAGGTGGATGTGGCGGACGAGCGGCGCGACGGCGGCGCACTCCTCGAAAAGGTCGAAGCCGAAAGCGCCGGCCGCGAGGGCGGCGTGTCCTACGTCCAAGCAGACGCCGACGGCCGGATGGTCCACGGCATCTATCTGTTCGGCCAACTCGGAGGGCCAGACGGAGTAATCGTAAGCCGCACCGCCCAGGACGGGTCTGTCCGGGTAGAAGTTCTCGACGGCGACGGTCACCCCCAAAGCTTCGGCCAGGTCCCCGATCTCTCCGAGGGACTCACGTTCGGCGGCGAGCTGGTCTTTCAACCGGAAACGAGCGTCGCGCGCCGCCAGCCGCTGCCCAGCGTGGCAGACTACCGTGCCGGCGCCGATCTCGCCTGCGAACCTGACGCTTGACATCAGGATGCTCCGCTGAATCTCCGGGGCGGTGAGGTCCATCAGGTTCACTTCCAGAGGGGCGTGGACCGTGTAGCCCAGGTCCGCATCCAGTAGAAGCTCCCGCAGAGGCTCCAGGCGGGTCTCATCCAGGACGCCGCCGAGGATGACGCCCAGGTCTTCCAGCCAGATCTCCACGAAGTCCGCGCCGGCGCTTTTGGCAGGCTCGAGGTCCCAGTGGGTGGAGATATTGCCCGTGTGGTTGACGCCCACGCTCCGAAAAGCCATTCCCATTCGAGTTATCCTCCCGTAGACAACCGTGGACCGCAGCCAGTATAGAGACGGCGTCGGCGATCCGGGTAAAATAGGCGTTAAAGGTAGGTAAAGTTTATGTTTAACTTGGTGGCGAAGGTTCTAATGAGGAGGTTCGGGTGAGTAGCTACGAGAACTACACGGAGACCTCCAAAAACTACGACAGGACTCGGGAGCCGGTCGGGATGGAGATCATCATCGGCTGCATGGCCCACGCACCGGCGCCGCTGCATGAGGCTAGAATCCTCGACGCCGGTTGCGGGACCGGCAGTTACACGGCGGCGATGCTCAGGTACGTCGGAAAGGTCGAGGCCGTTGACCTCAACCCCGGCATGCTGGAAGTCGCCGGGGAGAAGCTGTCGGCCGCCAGAGAAGAAGGTAGGGTTACCTTCCACTCCTCCCGGATAGAAGATCTACCCTTCGACGACGCGACCCTAGACGGAGTCATGATCAACCAGGTCCTCCATCATCTGCCGGACGACCCCACCGAAGGTTTCCCAGCCCACCGCCGGGTCTTCGAAGAGTTCGCCCGCGTCCTGAAACCGGGCGGTGTACTCACCGTCAACACCTGCACCCAGGAGCAACTACGCCACGGCTACTGGTACTACGACCTGATCCCCCAAGCCGCCGAAGCCCTCCGCAACCGTTTCGCCCCCGCAGACCGTCTAGCGCAGATTCTCCAGGACTGCGGCCTCGACTATCGGGGCCGTTTCGCCCCGACAGACGCCCGGATACAAGGAAACTCCTACCAAAACCCACACGGACCACTGAAAAAGGAATGGCGCGACGGCGACTCGACCTGGTCCCTAGTCCCCGATGATGAGCTGAAGCAGGCTCTCTTCAAGATCCGGGATTTGGACGAAGAAGGCTGGCTGGAAGGCTATGTAGAACATCAGGACGCCCGGAGGCGGGACATCGGCCAGATAACCATCCTTTTCGCCTCTCGCCGGTGAGCCGGATCCCTCACCCCGCTTGTATAGATTTAATTTTCGGTTAACATAAGAGTTCCACCGGGCTACACAATTAGGCCCAAACATATAGGCAGGAGAAAATTGATCGAGAACAGAAGCCTGGACAAGGTTTATTCGGCCCTAGCAACCCTGCCTTTCTTCGAAGGGGTTCTACGGGAGGATGTCAGGCTCGAACCTCTCGGTTCTCTTACGAATACTAGCTACAAGGTGACTGTAGGCGGCGACGATTACATGCTCCGGCTCCCCGGCGAGGGTACGGGTGAGTACATAGACCGGGGCACTGAGGAGCACAACGCGCGGCTCGCGGCCGGGGTGGGGATCAACGCCCCGGTCCTGTACTTCGACCCGGCGGACGGCACGATGGTTTCCGGATACGTCGAGGGTGAAACCATGGATGCGGCGTGGCTCCGGCGGCATCCCGAGACTCTAGTACGGGCGGCGCGGACGTTGCGGCGAGTCCATAGTCTGGGTCGGGACTTCGAGTACCGTTTCGACGTCTCCGGCATGATCGAGCGTTACCTCGAACTCCTCCATCGGCGGGGGGTAAGGCTGCCGGATGTCTACATCCGAATCGAGCGCGAGGCCGGTAAGGTGAGCCAGGCGCTGGCGGCGGCCCCGATGCCCCTCTTGCCCTGCCACAACGACCCGTGGCCGGCGAACTTCATCGACACCGGGAGCCGCATGTATTTGGTGGATTGGGAGTTCTCCGGCATGAACGATCCCTTCTGGGACCTCGGAGACTTTTCGGTGGAGACCAGCCTGAGCCCCGCCCAGGACCGGACGATGATGGAGGCTTACCGGGGCGGCGCCGCGCCCCCGGCTCTCTACTCCCGGCTGGAGCTGTACAAGGTGATGAGCGACCTTCTCTGGTCCCTCTGGTCGCTCGTAGAGCACGCGAACGGCAACCCTGCGGACGACTTCGCCGCCTACGCGCAAGAGAGGTTCGGGCGCTGCCAGGAGCGAATAGACAGCCCCGGCTTCGGCCGGCACCTCAAAGTCGTTCGAAACGGCCGGCGGTCAACATTTAGGAAGGTGGCTCCCAGGCGTCACGAAACCACCGACGGCCGAGCCATCCGGTGATGACCTCCGCGACGGACGGACGGTACGGGATCAGCGCTCCAAACGCGGCGCAAACTCGAAAAGTCCGGCTCTCGCAGACGGTTTCGCTGGAAAATGCTTGACAAACGGTTGTCCAGTGTTTAGCCTTCGTGAACCTGTAAGCGAGTGAGTGAGGAACTTTGTCGGGAGTTTCCGAAGCGGAACAGATAGAGATCTCGGGCTTCATGCTCGGAACTGCACGCCTGCTCACTCCTCCCATCCACCCGCGAGTACCCACGTCCGTCGTATCCCTAGCCCTACGACTAATTAGTCGGGCGGGCCGGGACGACGCTCTCCGGTCCGCCTAGAACCGCGATACGGGGCTACTCCCGCTCTCCGGTACAGGCTCTTCTCTAAAGCTCGCAACACCAGAAGGATGGGAAAACGTGGAAAATACTGCTTTCAACATCGAATACAAACCGCGCACCGGCAGCGAGGCCATGTGTGAGGCTCTCCTGGATGAAGGGGTCGAATACCTCTTCGGGTATCCTGGCGGCGCCATCATGCCGTTCTACGACGCGCTGCCGGACTATCCGCTAAAGCACGTCCTCGTCCGACACGAACAGGCAGCCGCCCACGCCGCCGACGGATACGCCCGCGCGACGGGGCAGGTCGGGGTGGTCGTGGCGACGAGCGGTCCAGGGGCGACGAACATCGTCACGGGGCTCGCGACGGCCCAGATGGACTCGGTGCCGCTCGTGGCTATAACGGGGCAGGTTGGCCGGGGCGCTCTGGGCAAGGACTCGTTCCAGGAGACGGACGTGATGGGGATGACGCTCCCCTTCACCAAGCACTCCTTCCTGGTCGAGGACCCGGACGAGTTGTACCCGACGATGCGGCGGGCGTTCGATATCGCCCGCTCCGGCAGGCCCGGCCCGGTCCTCATAGATGTGCCTAAAGACGTGCAGTTCGCCGCCTGCGAGCACGACGTGTACCGGAGGCTCCAGGAGACGACGCCGCCGGTCACGGGTCCGGCGTTGGAGGCTGCGGCGTTGCTTTTGCGCAAGGCGAAGCGGCCCCTGATCCTGGCCGGGCATGGAGTCACCCTCTCCGGGGCGGAGAGGGAGCTTCAATTGCTCGCCGAGCGGATGGACATCCCGGTGGTGACGACGCTGCTCGGGATCAGCGCGTTCCCCGAAGACCATCCGCTGTACCTGGGATGGCCGGGGATGCACGGCCAGGCGAGCGTCAACCGGGCCATAGACAAGTCCGACGCGCTACTCGCGGTCGGGATGCGCTTCGACGACAGAATCACTGGTGCGATCGACCGCTTCGCAAGGGACGCGAAGGTGATCCACATAGACATCGACCCTTCAGAACTCGGCAAGGTCGTGAAACCGGCCATCGGCATCGCCGCCGACGCGAAAGCGGCCCTCCGCGGCATCCTCGGTTACGTCGAGGACTCCGGCGAACGGGGCGATTACGGCGCGTGGCGCGAGGAGCTCGCGGAGAGCCAGAAGCCGGAGAAGCGGCGCGAGGAGGCGGCGCGTGAGAAGTATGGCCCGATCCGGATAATGGGAGCCATCAAGGACGCCGCAGGCGAAAACGTCCGGCTCGTCACGGACGTAGGCCAGCATCAGATGTGGGCAGCCCAGTTCTTCGAGTTCACGAAGAAGAACAGCCTTATAACCTCCGGCGGGCTCGGGACGATGGGCTTCGCGCTCCCGGCGGCGATGGGCGTTGCGTTCGCCTACCCGGAAGAGCCGGTGTGGGTCGTCGCCGGAGACGGCGGCTTCCAGATGAACGTCCAGGAACTCGCAACCATCCGGGACTTCGGCCTGAACATCAAAGTTGCCGTCCTGAACAACGGCTACCTCGGGATGGTGCGCCAGTGGCAGCAGTTCTTCCACAACCGCCGCTACTCTCAAACCCCGATCACCGGCCCGAACTACGAGGAGTTGACAGCAGCTTACGGCCTCTCCGGCAAGACAGTCCGGGAGGGTGACGATGTAGAAGACGCGGTGCGCTGGGCGCAGGAGACTCCGGGGTGTGTGATCCTCGACTTCCACATAGACCCGGAGGCGAACGTGTACCCCATGATCCCGAGCGGCATGAGCGTCAACGAGATGATCGAAGAAAATGACGCCCGAGGCTAGAGCGAAAACAAAACCCACGCTCCCGGAGACCGCGAGCGCCGTCGAGGTCCGCATAACCGGCGGCATCTACGCCCTGAACCGCTTCCTGATGACGCTCCAGAGCAAGCGGATCCCGGTAGCCGGCCTCACCGTCGGAGGGAACACGAAAGCCATGCTGGTAAACGTCCTGATCGACAGTCCCCCGGAAACGGCCCGCCGCTACGCCACGCTGCTCGGCGCTCTGGAAGACGTGGAGGAACTGAGGACGGCGGATGAAACCCTCGGGGTGGCGTTGCTGAAACCGGAAGGTGACGGCTGGCGGAAATCGGCGGCTAAGATGGGCATCGAGACGCACGAGGACGGCGGTACAGTGGTTGCGTCCGGTTCACCGGAGGTGCTCGAAAGTTGGCTCTCGGAGATAGGAAATGGAGAGATCACGAGGCTAGGCACGGTTGCCCGGCCTGGAGAGGAAGTTTAGATGGCGCGCGTGTTTCGCGAATCGGATATTGGTAATGAGATCACCCAGAAAAAGATAGCCGTTCTCGGCTTCGGCAGCCAGGGCCACGCCCACGCCCTGAACCTCAAAGACTCCGGCTGCGAGGTCGCGGTCGGACTCTACGAGGGTTCTAAAAGCCGGGAAAAGGCGGAGCAAGAGGGCCTGGAAGTCATGAGCAACGCCGAGGCCGTGCAATGGGCCGACGTGGTAATGATGCTACTCCCGGACGAGAAACAGCCGGCCGTGTTCAGGGAGGAAGTCGAGCCGAACCTCTCGGAAGGCATGCTCATGCTTTTCGCCCACGGCTTCAACATCCACTTCAACCAGATCGTCGTGCCGCCGGAAGTGGATCTCGGGCTCGTCGCACCGAAAGGTCCGGGGCACGTACTCCGCAGGCTCTACGTCGAGGGCAAGGGGATGCCATCGCTGTTCGCCGTCCAGAACGACGCATCGGGGGAGGCGCGCGACCTCATACTTTCTTACGCCCGCGGCATCGGGAGCGGCAAGGCCGGAATTATAGAGACGACCTTCGCCGAGGAGACCGAGACGGACCTCTTCGGGGAACAGGCCGTGCTCTGCGGCGGCCTTTCCGCGCTCTTGACGGCCGGCTTCGAGACGCTCGTCGAGGCAGGTTATCAGCCGGAGCTTGCGTATTACGAGTGTGTGAACGAGCTAAAGCTGATCGTGGACCTGATCTACGAGGGCGGCCTCGCTGAGATGCGCTACTCCATCTCCAACACCGCCGAGTACGGCGACTATACCGCTGGGCCGAAGCTCATAGACGACGGCGTCAAGGACCGGATGCGCGGCATCCTGGCCGACATCCAGAGCGGCAAGTTCGCCCGCGAGTGGGTACTCGAAAACCAGGCCGGGGCCGCGAGCTTCCTGGCGATGCGCCGCCGCGAAGCCGAAACACAAGTAGCGAAGGTTGGGGAACAGTTGCGGGCGCTCGCCAACGAAGGCGCGGAAGAGCCGGCCACGAGCGCAGCGGGAGGTAAGAACTCATGAGTCAGAAAGCGTTTGCCGCCTCGGATGCGGAGTGGTGCTACCACGGCGGGGAGATGGTCAAGATGGGCGACGTCCGCCTCTCCCCCGCCACCCACGCCCTCAACTACGGCACGGGCGTCTTCGAGGGCATCCGGGCGTACTGGAACGAGAGCCGGGGGACGTTACAGGTCCTGAAGCTGCGCGAGCACTACGAGAGGTTCGAGAAGTCCTGCCGGATGCTACGCATAGAACTGCCGAATACGGTGGACGAGTTGTGCGACATCACGCTGGAGATCCTCAAAAAGAACGCCCCGCGCCAGGACACTTACATACGTCCGTTGGCCTACAAGTCAGCCACTTCTGTCGGGGTGAACCTGCTGGGAGAGTCTCAGCTTTCGGTCTTCACCGTTCCGATGGGAAACTACGTGGAGCTGACCGGTCTTAGGGCCTGCGTCTCCTCGTGGCGGCGCACGGCGGACAACGCCATCCCGGCGCGGGCCAAATGCACCGGCTCCTACGTCAACACGGCGCTCGCGGTGGACGAGGCGCACCGGGCAGGTTACGACGACGCCATCTTCCTAACCCAGGACGGGCAGGTCTCCGAGGCGAGCGCGGCCAACATCTTCCTCGTCAGGAAAGGCGGAATCGTCACCCCGCCGGTCACGGCGGATATCCTGGAGGGAATCACCCGCGACGCGATCATGGAGCTGGCCGATAAAGAGCTTGGAATCTCCGTTGTAGAGCGCGACGTTGACCGGACGGAACTGTACGCCGCCGACGAAGTCTTCTTCAGCGGCACGGGATTCCAGATCGCCCCGGTAGTCGAGGTAGACGGACGCCCCATCGGAACCGGCCAGATGGGTCCCGTGGCCGAACGCCTCCAGTCGCTCTACTTCGACGCCGCACGCGGCGACAACGAAGACTACGCCGACTGGACCATCCCTGTCGAGGTTGCGGAGAAAGCAACCAACTAGGACATCCTGTTGGCGGAAAGCCGCTATGGACTTTCCGCCAACGTGCCTCACCCCTCGCGGGGACTTTGGTTCGAAGGTGTCGGAGGAGCAGGCCCTTCTAGCTGGAGAAGCAGCTCTCGCAGGTCCTCGTTCATCCGTCCCAGAGCCTTCTCGCCGATCCCGTCGAGGAGTGCCTCTTCAATATTCGACATAGCGCCGAAGACCATCTTGGCACGTTCGAGCCCTTCTTCGGTCAGAATCACCAGGATCTGACGGCGGTCTTCGGGGTCGATCTCCCGACGAACCCAACCTTTTCCCTCCAGGCGAGTAACCCTCTTGGTGATCGCCCCCGAAGTGAGCTGCGCCTCCTCGAGTAAAGCCCCAGAGGTAAGCTGAAACGGCGGCCCCCCTACCCTACGCAACGCCGCCAGGATCTCAAGCTCCCACAACTCTATCCCGAGAGGCGCCAACTCACGACGGATCTCCCGGTCGATGTAATGCGACGCCCGCCTGAGACGATACGCTAGCGCCTTGGCGAACGTAGCCCTCGCTGGATCCTCTACGCTCAGAAACCCCATGAGCCCGTCAACCCTGTCATGCCTGTCAAGAGCCATGATAGAAGCCTAACATCCATTTCTCTTACCGGTCAAGCACTTGACATACTGCAACTTATCATTATATTACTAGTAATTAGTTTCTAAGTAAAGGAGCGGGACAATGACCGACAGTTCGAGCACCCGGCGACCGGCGTCGATTCCTGATGACGATCTCGATCGGGACCTCACGCTCGCGCTTCCAGAAGGGGATCAGAGCTTGCCTCACATTGGGATGGTGGGCGACACTTACACCATTCTCTTGAAGGGCGAGGACACCGACGGTCGTTACACCTTGATCGACATGCACATCCCGCCCGGCGGCGGTCCAGCCCCCCATCGTCACGACTTCGAGGAGATGTTCTCCGTGCTCGAAGGTGAGATCGAAGCGACCTTCCGCGGCGAGAGTTCGACGGTGAGGGCCGGTGAGACCGTCAACGTCCCGGCCAATGCGCCGCATTCGTTTACAAATGCCTCCGCCCAACCGGCCCGGTTGTTGTGCATGTGCTCGCCGTCCGGTCAGGAAGAGTTTTTCATGAAAGTCGGCGTCCCTGTCACGACCCGGACGACGGCGCCCCCCGAGCTAGACGAGACCGCCCAGGCTGAGTTCGTGGCGAAAGCCCAAGAACTTGCGCCGCAGTACCGGACGGAGCTTCTAGGGCCTTAGAGACGTGCGCATTCGTTGCACGAGTAGCCGCAAGACAAGTCCCATGTGATGAACGTTGGGCTCGGCGGTTCTGATAACCTAGGCAACGGGGTGCGGGCGGAAACGACCGAGCAGAGGGGTTAGGAAATGCCAAAAGCAGTACGCTTGAATCATTACGGGGACGTTGACGTCCTCGATGTAGTAGAGGTGGAGCGTCCCACGGCCGGTCCGGGCCGGGTCCTGGTCCGTGTGGTCGCGACCGGGACCAATCCCGGCGAGATCGCCATACGGGAAGGTCTACTCGATGAGATGTTTCCGGCGACGTTCCCGTCGGGTCAGGGAACGGACTTCGCCGGGGTGGTCGCCGAACTCGGGGACGGCGTGAGCGATCCCGAGATGGGTACGGAAGTCATCGGCTGGACCAACGAACGCGCCGCCCAGGCCGAGTTCGTCGCCGTCCCGGCCGACCAGCTCGTCGTCAAGCCCGAATCCCTCGATTGGAACGTGGCCGGCGCCCTCTACGTCGTCGCGGCGACGGCGACCGCCGCCGTGGACGCCGTCGCCCCTCAACCCGGAGAGACTGTTCTCGTCTCCGGCGCGGCCGGCGGGGTGGGATCTCTCGTATCTCAGTTGGCACTTCGTACCGGAGCCTCCGTTATCGGTGCTGCGGGATCCTCACACCACGACTGGTTGCGCTCGATGGGCGTAACGTCGGTAGACTACGAGACCGACTTGCGAAAGAACCTGCGTCAAGTGGCGCCGGACGGCATCGACGCCGTGCTCGACTGCGTCGGCAGTGGATACGTAGACCTGGCGATCGAGCTGGGTGTCGAGCCGGGGCGCGTCAACACCATTATCGACTTCGCGGCGGCGGCCAGGCACGAGGAGGTCCATACGGATGGGAGTTCCGCGGGTGAAGACGCCGGTACTCTCGCCGAGGTGGCGTCGCTGGTTGCGGCCGGTGAATTGCAGATTCCGATCACCGCCGTTTACGACCTCGACGACATGCGACAGGCGTACATGCGGCTGGCAGAAGGTCATACCGGCGGCAAGATCGTGCTCCGAG